>JAGBSU010000061.1 GCA_017631705.1 Clostridia bacterium
ATATATGAAAGCAACCGGAATAGTTAGAAGAATAGACGACCTTGGCAGAGTCGTTATACCGAAAGAAATCAGGAGAACTATGCGGATACGCGAGGGCGATCCGTTGGAGATTTTTACGGGGCCGAATGAGGAAGTGGTGTTTAAAAAATATTCGCCGATTGGGGAGTTATCGCAATTTGCGTTACAGTATGCCGAAGTGATGTGCCGTTCGTGTGGATTTCCGGTGGTGATTGGTGACCGCGACCACATTATTGCCGTGGCGGGGGAATCCAAAAAAGAATATTTGGAACGGCGATTGTCGACGGTGCTTGAAAAGATTATGAATGAACGAAAAACCGCTGTTGCTGAACGTGGCGAAGGGTTTTTGCTGGCAGAGGATAAGGACAAGCACGCGGTGATTGTGGTGCCGATTCTCTCATCGGGGGATGTGACGGGGTGTGTTTGCGTGCTGGCAAACGAGCAAGGTGTTTTCCCGAAAGAATCTGAAGTGAAGTTGGCGCAAGTTGCCGCGGCTTTTTTAGGAAAACAGATGGAAGAATACGAAAAAGCTTTCGACCGATATGCAGTCGAAAGCTTTTATTATTTATTGAAACAGAGGGGTGGATAAGTAGCGGTCGCCGGTATCGGGTAACAGCACGACAATGGTTTTTCCTTCGTTTTCGGGGCGACGTGCAATTGAGCGAGCCGCGTGTAATGCCGCACCGGCGGAAATTCCTACCAATACACCGTGACCGTGCGCAAAATCTCGCGCGGCGGTATAGGCGTCTTGCTCAGTGACGGCTACTACTTCGTCGTAAACCGATGTATTAAGGTTTTGTGGAATGAAATTAGCACCGATGCCTTGCAAGCCGTGTGCACCGGCAACACCGCCCGAAAGCAGAGGGGAAGCAGCGGGTTCTACGGCGACGATTTTAACGTCACTATTTTGGGATTTTAAATATTCACCCACACCCGACAACGTGCCGCCGGTACCGACACCGGCAACGAAAATATCCACCGTGCCGTCCGTGTCGCGCCAAATTTCGGGACCGGTAGTAGCATAATGTGCTGCCGGATTGGCGGGGTTATCAAACTGCGATGGAATGAAACTATGTGGCAAGGCGGCCGCCAATTCATTGGCTTTATCAATGGCACCGGACATGCCCAACGCACCGTCGGTTAACACAATCTCGGCACCGTAGGCTTTGAGAAGTAAACGACGTTCTTCGCTCATGGTATCGGGCATGGTGAGGATAACGCGGTAGCCTCGTGCCGCGGCGACCATGGCTAAACCGATGCCGGTGTTGCCGCTGGTCGGTTCGATAATTACCGATTCCGGTTGTAAAAGGCCGCGTTTTTCGGCATCGTCAAGCAAAGAAAGTGCTACGCGGTCCTTGGCGCTACCTGCCGGATTAAAACTTTCCAGTTTTGCGAGCAAGGTGGCGTGTTCACCGTCTTGTTTTTTGACAGCCAGTAACGGTGTGTTACCGATAAGGTCGGTGATTTGTTGATAAATTCTCATGATAATTTACCACCTTTAGTGCCTTTGGCTCCGCCGAGCGATACAGAGGATAATATGTTAGTGTCGTAACTGAAACTTAAGGATTCCCGTTGGCGTTGACGTTTCCAGGCCAAAGCAATCAATTCGTCAAGCAAGGCATCAAACGGTAAGCCGGCGGCTTCCCACAAATAGAAGGACAAAGAACCGGGGATGGTATTGATTTCGTTTACCCAGAGTTCGCCGGTTTCGGGATTGTTTAAAAAGTCAATACGCGCCACACCGGTGCAACCGAGTGCGGTGAACGTTTTGACTGCCAATTCTTGTACCTTGGCGGTGAGTTCTTCCGGAATATCGGCAGGGCAACGACGTTTTAAATCGGACATGCCGCCGGATTTTCCGGATTTACTGCCGCTTAAATACTTGTCTTTGTAGCTTAAAATTTCATCGCTGTTGACAGGCTCTTCACATACGGAAGCACGTGCTTCGTCGGGGTCGCCGAGCACGGAACAGTTGATTTCACGAAGCGGGGTGACGGCTTTTTCCACCAAAGCGCGGGTGGCAAAACCGAAAGCGGTATCCAATGCAGCCTGCAATTTTTCGCGGTTATCGGCACGGGTGATACCGACCGAGGAACCCAAATTGACCGGTTTGACAATAACGGGATAACCGATGGCTTTTTCGATGGTGTTGCAGATGGCTTCGCTGTGTAAAGCGTAGTCTTTGCCGGAGAAAGGGAGTGCCGGTAATACCGGAACGCCGGCATCGAACAAAGCGGATTTCATTAAAAATTTATCCATACCCACGGCCGACGATGTGACGTCGCAGGAGGCATAGGGAATGTTTAACATTTCGAGCATGCCCATTAACGTGCCGTCTTCCACGTTGGTGCCATGCACGGTGGGGAGTGCTACTTCAAAAGAGCCGACCAGATTGTTACCGAATTTTTTGGCGGGATAACGAATCATATCCACACCGTTTTCGGAAGGAATCAACAAAACTTGGGTGGCGGCGGCAAGGCAAGCATCCATGTCGCGATAGGTTTCGATTTTACCCAATTCTTCGCCGGTGTAAAAACGGTTATCTTTGGAAATGTACAAAGGAATTGGGTCGTATTTTTCGCGGTTGAGCGCACAGAAGGCTTGAATACCTGTAATGATGGAAACCTCGTGTTCCACGGTGCGGCCACCGAAAATAACGGCTACTTTTGTTTTCATAAAACAGCATCTCCTCAAAAATTATCCGGTAAATCGTTTTCTAAGAGCACGATACGTTTATCCTGCTTTGGCAGTTGTTGCAATAAGGCAAGACCTTCTTTTAACGTGGAAACAACGTGCAGGTTCTCTGCCGGGAAACCGCCTGCCAGCAACCCTTCTTTTAGCGGTGGGGCTTGACGCTCGCCCACTAAAATTGCGATATCACAGCACGAAGCGGCATACTCACCCAGTTCACGGTTAAGAGCGTTTTGACGGCTACCAAGTTCAACCATGCCGGGGGTGACCAGTACACGCTGTGCCTCAAATTGACGCAAGACATCTAAAGCACTACGGAAACCGGCAGGGTTGGCGTTATACGCATCGTCAATGTATCCGTTAGGAAGCAGTTGTAATCGGTGCTCTACCGGTTTTAACTGACGAATGGGGTAGACCATTTTGGAAAGGGGAAGACCCAACGGATGGGCGACGGCAATACATGCCAGCAAGTTTTGAAGATTATGAACACCGAGAAGTTTGGTGGTAAAGGTTTGCATTTGTTCGCCGATGGCAACGGTGAAAGTTGAGCCGTTTAAGCTGACGTGGTAGTCGGTGAGAGTAACGTCGGCATTCTGCAAACCGTATATCACGGCGGGGCAAAGCGGCGGTTTTACTGATAAGCGGTTACGAATCAGTTCGTTATCGCC
>JAGBSU010000062.1 GCA_017631705.1 Clostridia bacterium
CTATCAATGCCATCCGGGTCTGCCCCCACCTCCACCGGTTCCACCGCTGTATGACGAAAGTGTAACAGAAGAACCACCGCTGAAAACTGCCTCCACAAATCCATTCCCATTAAATATTTCTGTTCCGCCATTTACAGTAATGCCAGACTTGAGCGTGGGTTGTGAAGTTCCAGAAACGACAAGTGTGCTACCACCACTTGCCGGTGTACAGAAAGCAATTGTCTCGTTACCAACCATCATGGCGTACCATGTATTCCTGTTCCAGGAAGAGGTTTGATAGCAGGTTTGAGTAAGACTGGAGCCATTCTCCAAACCACCTATAGCAATAATGGTACCACCTGTTACATATAGTTTTTTCTGTTCTTCACTGTTGGCATCAATAGCAACCTCGGGCTGTGAAGAGCCGATAGCATACACCACACCACCCTTTATGTAACAATTGCCATTGGAGTCCATTCCGTCATTGCCGGTAGAACGCGCATATACAAATCCTCCACTGATGTTTATATCACCCGTTCCTCCTGTCGAGGTTTCATAAGAAGCGTTTATGGCATCATCAGTTGCATCGACCGTGAGTTGTCCGCCGGTAATTTCAATTGAATGTTTACTTTCAACACCCTCACCGCCGGCACCGGCAGTTGTAACGCTCACCACAGCACTGTCACTTATGAGAATTGCGCCATCAACTTTGATACCTTTAGGAGAAGACTTATAATCACTGTCGTAACGATCGAGTTGTTGCGAGGAGGTAATTGTTGACACCACTCCGCTTGAAGATGCAACCACAGCATTACCCGATGTGCTCACCACAACCGCACCACCTACAGCCGTAAACATACCGTTTCCGCTAATGCCCTTGCCGCCGGCGCCACTGCTTGCCAAATTCAGTGCACCGCCACTGATATACATATCGCCATCTGCATCTATGCATGATGCAGCCTTTGTCTTCATATCCTCACTATCCCACACACCTCCACCTGATGTGGTAACAACAATATCTCCACCGTAGACTTTTATTGTACCTTCACTTTTGATACCTTTTGCTGCATCGGCTGTGACAGAAACATTTATAGTTCCACCGTGAATATACATATTGCCACTATCTTCATCTTCGTGGTCAACCGTTTCGCCTGTAGAAGAATCACCGTCAAGATCACATTGGATACCATCGTCACCCACACCGCTTATTGTAAGCAAACCACTTTCCATTAGAAAGTACTCGTTACATGAGATACCGTCACCAACCGCTTTGGTTATGTTTAACGTAAGGTTTTTCACGGAGATATAGTCACCGCTCTTTATTGCATGTTTGGTATTACCCGCCACATTAAGGACACCATTTCCCTGAATCTGCAGTTGTCCTTTACTATATACGCAACCTTTCTGTGAGCCACCTGAACCATCAGTCAATGAGTTGACAGTACCCTTCTTGACACTCAACTGAATGCGTTTACCGTTTGCGATTTCTAGTGCTGCACCAACGGGATTGGTCAAGTCAAGACCTGCAAGTCTCACTGTACTTTTATATGCCCCCGAAAGGAAAAAACCGCCATCGGCAGTTGTTCCGCTCAGTGTATATGTAATTTCATCTCCATCAACAGCATCGGTATTGGATTGGGTTATGTTTACATGCGCACCATCCACTACAACATCAACAAACCGTGCCACATTACCAGGCACCTCAACCATAGCAACTCCTCCATTATAACTTATGACAACATTATTATCTTGGACAGAGACCTCATTAACGCTCATTGCATCTACATCAGCCAAAGCAAAACTCTTACCCATGACCACAAACGTGTTGCCGTCAACAAATTCCATATCACCTGTGCGAGAAGCCGGAAATCTGTAAACAACATTGCCAACTTGCACATTAAATGTCTGGCCAACGGCTGTAACGGCTAATAAAAAGGCCACAAAACAAATATAAATCTTTTTCATCTTACAACTATTTTATTAAGCCCGTCCTTCATTTTCACAATATACACTCCTTTTGTGAGTTTCTTTTTACTCACTTTTATCCCTTTTAAATTATAGATTTCCACAGCGTCGTCAAACACAG
>JAGBSU010000063.1 GCA_017631705.1 Clostridia bacterium
AAAATGGAAAACTGGTTTTCAATGTTTAAAAAGTGGCAGAGAGATTTTGAAATGGCTTGGATCAAGCAAAACAAAAAAGATGATTTACCCATTGCGTCAGCATTTTTAGATGAATTTGGAGAAATGGTTTTAAAAAAAGCATTGTGAACTTGTAGCCGTAATGAAAGTAAATAAAAGGCTTGCAAAATCACTTACAAAGAGTTATAATGGCAATTGACCGGTTGTTCGGCAAAATCGGGTCGATTTGAAAGAGATAAGTTTACGGGCTACTTTTTTGCACCATTCGCTGATGCTTTAACGAACAACCGAACCTTCGAGGCTATTATATCGAAAAATTATTATTAGCGAAAGTTTGCCGCTCAGGTTTCATTACCTCGTCGGTGCCTTTCGCGAGAAGGTAGTTTATAATTATGAAAGTTTTTTCCATGGCAGTTGAATTTGTGTATTACTTTTACTTTTACTTTTTTAACAAAAGTAAGAGCACTTTTTGCTGCCAATGATTAAAGGACACCGAAGTCTTTTAACAACAGTCTTTAACGACTCGCAGTAAAAAGCTGCGGGTCGTTTTTATATTTAAGCAGAGAAGTCATATCCGAACACGCTGAAAACGGCAGAATTTCGGTGCTTTTCGGATTGTCGGCGTCGTCAGGCGCCAGCCTAAGGAGGAACAAACTATGATCGCCGTTGTCAAACAAAACGTGGAAGAAGAACAACTACAAAATTTAATCGACTGGTTGCAAACGCAAAACGTTGCCGTTCATATTTCCCGTGGTGAAAACCACACTGTGCTGGGTTTGGTAGGGGACACCAGCCACATTGATATGGAATTGTTGGAAAATTTGGATATTGTGGAACGTGTCACGCGTATCAGCGAACCGTTCAAAAACGCAAACCGCAAATTCCATCCTCGGGATACGGTGGTGGATGTCAGCGGTGTAAAGATTGGCGGCGGTAATTTTGCCATTATTGCCGGCCCTTGTTCGGTGGAATCGCGTGAACAAATAGTGGAGGTGGCACGCCGTGTTAAAGCCTCCGGTGCTTCGTTATTGCGTGGCGGTGCTTTTAAGCCGCGTACCTCGCCGTACGATTTCCAAGGTCTCAAAGCCGAGGGCTTGGAACTTCTTAAAATCGCCAAAGAAGAAACCGGAATGCCGATTGTAACGGAAATCATGAGCGCTTCGCATCTTCCGTTGTTTGAAGACGTGGACTTAATTCAAGTCGGTGCACGCAATATGCAAAACTTTGAACTGCTCAAAGAGCTTGGCAAAATCAAAAAACCGATTTTGCTCAAACGTGGTCTTGCCAGTACCATGAAAGAATGGCTCATGAGTGCGGAATACATTATGGCAGGTGGCAATGAACAAATCATTTTGTGTGAACGCGGTATCCGCACGTTTGAAACGTATACCCGTAACACGTTGGATTTGTCGGCGGTTCCTATGCTGAAAGAACTGTCACATTTACCCGTTATCGTTGACCCCAGCCACGCAGGTGGACTCAGTCGCTTGGTCAAGCCTATGTCCATGGCGGCGGTTGCCGCCGGTACCGACGGCTTGATGATTGAAGTGCACAATGACCCTTCGCGCGCGTTGTGCGACGGTGCCCAATCTTTAACGCCTGAACAATTTGACGATGTTGCCAAAGCGGTCAGCCGTGTGCAGGAGGCGTTGAACGCATGACAGTCGGTATCGTAGGACTCGGACTTATCGGTGCTTCGTTAGCCAAAGCACTCAAAGCATATACCACTCATACCGTACGCGGCTTTGATGTCGATGCTGCCACCACGCAATACGCCAAGCTCAGTGGCATTATCGATAACGATTTGCCGTTCGACGCGCTTAAAGACTGTGACTACGTGTTGTTAGCGGCCTATCCGCAAGCCAACAACGATTATCTCACCAAAGCGGCACCGCATATTGCTTCGCAGACGGTGGTACTCGACTGCGGTGGCATTAAGCGCGAAGCATGCGGTATCGGATTTGCCATAGCCAAACAATACGGCTTTACGTTTATCGGTGGTCATCCCATGGCGGGACTGCACCGTTCGGGCATCAAATATGCCACGGAAGAATTGTACCAAAACGCGTCTATGATTTTAACGCCGCCCAACACCGAGGATATTGGGTTGTTGGAACGCGTGAGCGCTTTTATCAAATCTATGGGCTTTGGCTCGGTCACGGTAACAACGCCTGCCGAACACGACCGCATTATTGCGTTTACGTCGCAGTTGGCGCACGTGGTTTCCAACGCCTACGTCAAAAGCCCCACGGCAGAGGTGCATCGCGGTTTTTCGGCAGGCAGTTACCAGGATTTAACGCGCGTAGCGCGTCTTAACGAAAGCATGTGGTCGGAATTGTTTTTGGCAAACCGCGATAATTTGGTATACGAGATTGATACCATCATGGAAACGCTGGCCGAATATCGCAAAGCGATTGCCGAAAACAACCGCGAAGAATTACAAGCACTGCTGCGCGACGGCAGTCAGCGAAAAGAAAGGATTGACTGTGAGCATGCAACGCATTGACGTTTCTGCTTCTCGCCGTTATACGGTGTTGATACAAGAAGGTATTCTTAGTAACGCAGGCAAAGAATGTGCCGCCGTGATTCGCGGTAACAAATTGTTGTTGCTCACCGACGAAACGGTCGCCGCTTTGTACGAACAAACGACGCGCGCTTCGCTCGAAGGCGCAGGCTTTTCGGTATTTACCTACCGCATACCGGCAGGGGAATCCTCCAAAAGCATCGATAACTACTTAAAAATCATCAGTTTTTTAGCCGAACACGGTTTTACACGCAGTGATGCGCTCGTCGCCTTGGGCGGCGGTGTAGTGGGGGACTTGGGCGGCTTTTGCGCTGCTTCGTATTTGCGCGGCATCGGTTTCGTGCAAATCCCCACCACGTTGCTCGCGTGTGTGGATTCTTCGGTCGGCGGAAAAACCGCGGTCAATCTACCGCAAGGCAAAAATTTGCTCGGTGCCTTTTACCAACCGTGGTTGGTGCTATGCGACCCTCTCACACTAAACACGTTACCGCCGTCTGTGTATGCCGACGGTATGGCAGAGGTTATCAAATACGGTATGCTCAGCGATGCCGATTTGTTCGCACAGTTGGAAAAAGGAACGCTTACCAACGGCGAAATTATCGCTCGTTGCGTCACCATCAAACGCGATATCGTGCAACAAGACGAACGTGACAGCGGTGTACGCGGTTTGCTCAATTTTGGGCATACCATCGGCCACACGGTGGAAAAATGCAGTCAATTTTCCATTTCTCACGGTAGCGGCGTTGCTATCGGTATGGCAATCGTTACCCGTGCGGTAGCAGATACAACTCTTGTTTGCCGCTTGGAAGCGTTGCTCACCGCCACAGGATTGCCCACGCGTTGCTCGTTTACTCCCGACGAACTGTATAAAGCTTCCCTTTCCGATAAAAAACGTGTCACCGACGGTATACAAGCCGTCACCGTATTACAGTTGGGACAAGGTGGTTTTACGCTCTTGTCATTGCCGGAATGGAAAGCGTGTATTCAAAGGGGTTGTATGTCATGAACGTAACCGTCAGCGGAAAAACCCTTTCGGGAACGGTAACGGCGATTGCTTCTAAATCGGCGGTGCATCGTTTGCTGATTTGCGCCGCGTTTAGCAATGCCCCGACGGTGATAGAAAATGTCACTACGTCGCAAGATATTGAAGCAACCATTCGTTGTTTACAGCACGTTGCCGATATTACGTTAAAAAATAACCGCCTATTCGTTACACCGCGTCAAAAAAGGGAACAAAGCCCCCTCCTCAATTGTGGAGAAAGCGGCTCCACCTTGCGGTTTTTGTTGCCTGTCATTGCTGCCACGGGCGGTGGCTCCTTTGTCGGTCACGGCAGACTGGCAGAACGCCCTTTGTCACCGCTTTATGAATTGTTGGCAGAAAACGGTTGCCGTTTGTCAAAAGCAGGTGAATTTCCGCTTACCGTATCGGGTACGCTGCAAGGCGATACCTTTGCCATTGACGGTGGCGTCAGCTCTCAGTTTATCAGCGGTTTGTTGTTGGCGGCGCCGCTATTGAACCGACAAGTACGTATTGTGGTAACGGGCAAAACGGAATCGGCACCGTATATTCGCCTAACAGTGGAAGCGCTTCGGTGCTTCGGCGTCACGGTGGAAGAAAAAGAAAACACCTTTTTAGTGCAAGGGCGCTATACCTCGCCTGGTACCGTCACGGCGGAAGGGGATTGGTCCAATGCAGCCTTTTGGTTGGTCGGTGCGGCCATCTCGCATAGCAAGAAACTAACCGTCACAGGACTCAAAAGCGATTCCTTGCAGGGCGACCGCCACATTCTTACTTTGCTGCAACAAGCAGGGTTTACCGTAAACCAAACAGAAAACGGCATAACTGTCGACGGCGTTGCCAAAAAACCGCTGTGTATCGACGCCGCGGATATTCCCGATATGGTGCCGATAGCGGCGGTACTTGCCGCTTCGCTTCATGGCAAAACAAAAATAATCAACGCACGCCGCTTGGCGTATAAAGAAAGCAACCGTCTGCAAAGTGTGCACCAAATGTTGACCGCCTTGGGAGGTACCGCCACGGTTACCGCAGACTCGTTAACCATCGATGGCAAGGGCGGTTTACGCGGCGGCACGGTAGATGCGTGTAACGATCATCGCATCGCCATGTCAGCGGCGATTGCTTCGTTAATTTGTGAAAAAGACGTTACGATTCTCGGTGCCAATGCCGCCGATAAATCGTATCCTGACTTTTTTCAAAAATTGGAACAGAAAGGGATGAGCGTATGTCCTCTGTCTGGGGAAACCATCTGAAAATTACCGTGTTCGGTCAATCTCACTCCGAAGCCATCGGTGTGGTGATTGACGGCTTTCCTGCAGGGTTTCGCGTGGATTTTGAAGCACTGCATACTTTTTTAGCGCGTCGTGCCCCCGGCAACGCGGCGTTTGCCACCGCGCGTAAAGAGGCAGATATCCCCGAATTTGTCAGTGGGTTAGTAGACGGTGTTACTTGCGGTGCCCCAATTTGTGCGCTCATTCGCAACACCGATACCCGTTCGGGTGACTATAAAAACATTGCACAATGTCCACGCCCGTCACATGCCGATTATCCGGCACACGTGCGCTACGATGGCTTTCAAGATGTGCGCGGCGGCGGTCATTTTTCGGGCAGACTCACCGCACCGCTTTGCATTGTCGGTGCGCTGTGTTTGCAATACCTGCAAACCAAAAACATTCGTATCGGCGCACACATTGCCGCTGTCGGCGGCATTGCCGATACGCCGTTTGATGCGGTGAACGTGTGTGATGACCATTTCTTGACCGATGCGTTCCCCGTGCTTTCCGAAACCGCCAAAACGGCAATGCAAGAGCGTATTGCCGCCGCACGTGCCGACGGTGATTCGGTCGGCGGTGTTATTGAAGCGGCGGTAATCGGTCTCCCTGTCGGCATCGGCGAACCGCCGTTTGAGGGACTGGAAAATCGCATTTCCTCCTTACTTTTCGGCGTTCCTGCTGTCAAAGGCGTGGAATTTGGCAACGGCTTCGAGGCCGCAACCCTAACAGGTTCGCAAAATAACGATGCCTATTGCGTGAAAAACGGCGAAATAAAGACCGTTACCAATCGTCACGGCGGTATTTTGGGCGGACTGAGTACGGGAATGCCTTTGCTTTGTCGTGTTGCAGTTAAACCGACGCCGTCGATTGCCAAAGAACAACAAAGTGTTAATTTACAAACCAAAGAACCGCAAACGTTGGTTGTTAACGGTCGTCATGACCCGTGCATCGTTCCGCGCGCCGTACCGTGTGTGGAAGCAGTGTTGGCTGTGGCGCTGACAGATACTATACTAGGGAGTGTTATTCATGAAGCTTGAAGATTTACGAGAAGAAATTGATGGTATTGATAAGGAATTGGTAGAACTGTTCAAAAAACGAATGGAGGTTTCGGGTAAGGTTGCCGCTTACAAGCAAGGAAGCGGTAAACCTGTCACCGACCCCTCGCGTGAGCGGAAATTGCTGGAACGCGTATCCGACTTGGCAGGGGAGGAGTACGAATCCCAAACACGGCTTTTGTACCATACCATTCTCGGTATCAGCCGTTCGCACCAAAACTGTTTGCTCGGTACGCCCGGTGATTTAACCGAGCAAATCAAAACGGCTATCCAAGAAACGCCGCAGTTGTTTCCCGAACGTGCTATCGTTGCGTGTCAGGGTGTTGAGGGCGCCTATTCTCAACAAGCGTGCGAAAAATTATTTGCCGCCCCCAGCATTATGTTCCTTAATACCTTTGACGGCGTTTTCCACGCGGTGGATAAAGGCTTGTGCCACTATGGCATTTTACCGCTTGAAAACAGCACCGCCGGTTCGGTAAATCAAATTTACGATTTGATGCTCAAATATCGCTTTCACATCGTACGCAGTACGCGTGTTCACGTGTCGCACGTTCTGCTTGCCAAGGCAGGAACGCGCATGGAAGAGATTCGTGATATTTATTCTCATGAACAAGCATTACAACAATGCAGCGAATTTTTACAATCCTTGTCGGGCGTTACCGTTCACGTGTGCGAAAACACCGCCATGGCGGCAAAAGCCGTGGCCGAAAGTGACCGCCATGACGTTGCTGCTATTTCGTCTAACGCGTGTGCGGCACTGTACGGACTGCAAACCGTCAAAACCGATATTGCCAACGAAGATAATAACTACACGCGTTTTATCTGTATTTCCAAAAAGCCGGAAATCTACCCCGGTGCACACCGTACCAGTTTGATGATGGTTGTGCCGCATAAACCGGGTTCGTTGTACCACGTCATGTCCAAATTTTATTCTCTCGGTATCAACTTAAACAAATTGGAAAGTCGCCCCATCGCCGGTAAAGATTTCGAATTCATGTTTTACTTTGATATCGACGTACCCGTATATTCCGAAAACTTTTTTAGTCTCCTTTCGCAGCTGCAAACCGAATGTGAGGAATTTCGGTATCTGGGCAGCTATACCGAGGTGGTATAAATGGATTGCTTTGGTTTGTTGGGACGCACCTTGGCGCATAGCTTGTCTCCACAGATTCACGCTTGCTTTGGAGAATATCCGTACGACCTGATCGAAAAAGAGCCCGAAGACCTTTCTGCCTTTTTCGCCAACTGCCCGTACCGTGCTATCAACGTTACCATTCCGTACAAAAAAGACGTCATGCCGTTTTGCACCGAAATTGATGACATTGCACAGCGTATCGGCAGTGTCAATACCATCTGCTTTGACGACGATGCCGTGCGGGGATATAACACCGACTATGCCGGTTTTTCCTATCTTCTGAAAAAAAACGGTATTGCCGTGCGTGGCAAAAAAGCCTTGGTACTCGGTAGCGGTGGTGCGTCGGTTACGGTGTGTTGTGTGTTGCGTGATTTAGGTGCGCAACAGGTGGTTGTCATTTCTCGCACAGGCGAGGATAATTATCAAAATCTGTCTCGCCACGCCGATGCCGAGCTTATCGTCAACACCACTCCCGTGGGTATGTATCCGCACAATTTGGAAGCCATCGTGGATTTGGATTTGTTTTCACAATGCGAAGTGGTGGTGGATATCATTTATAACCCGCTTAAAACCGCTTTGTTGCTACAAGCCGAAAAACGAGGCCTTACTGCCGTTAACGGATTGGATATGTTGGCAGCGCAAGGTCGCCGTGCCGCCGAACTGTTTCATCGCGTCGCCATTCCCGATGCGGCGGTGGAAGGCGCCGTTGGCGCTATTGAACGCAGTTTTCGTAACGTGGTGTTGGTCGGCATGCCGGGATGCGGCAAAAGTACGCTCATGCCTTTACTTGCCGAAAAACTCGGCAAACAAAAAAGCGACACCGACGCGTTCACCGAGCAACTGGCAGGCTGCACTATTCCCCAGTTGTTTGAACAGCAAGGCGAAGCGGTGTTCCGTGACCTCGAAAGCCGTGCCGTTGCCGAAGTTGGTAAACAGCACGGACAAATCATCGCCACTGGCGGCGGTGCCGTATTGCGTGAACAAAACCGTATGGCATTGCGGCAAAATGGCGTGGTTGTCTTTTTGGACCGCTCGGTGGAAAAATTAGCAACCGTTGGCAGACCGCTTTCTCACAGCGACGAAGCGGTAAAAAAACTGTATCAACAACGGTTGCCGTTGTACCAAGCGGTGGCAGACGTCACCGTCACAGTTGCCGACGATGCTAAAGAAACGCTGTGTCGCGTTCTTGACGCGCTGGACGAATTTTTAAGAAAAGAAGGGAAACACCTGTGAAAATTCTTGTTATCAACGGTCCTAATTTGAATATGTTGGGGATTCGTGAACCGGATATTTACGGCAAAAAAACCTATGCCGATTTGGTAGATACAATCGAAGCATGTGCTAAGCGATTGGGCGTTTGTGTCACGGTGTTTCAGTCCAATTACGAAGGCGCGTTGGTGGAAGCAATTCAAAACGCATATTTCGATAACGTAGACGGCATCGTTATCAATCCGGCGGCATATACCCACACCAGTGTGGCGTTGCTTGATGCACTCAAAGCGGTGTCTATCCCCACGGTGGAAGTGCATTTATCCGACGTGGATAACCGTGACGAATTCCGCAAACATTCCTTTGTCAAGGCGGCTTGCGAGAAAACGATTACCGGAAAAGGCTTCGATGGATACGTAGAAGCCATGGAGTATTTGGCGGCAAAACAATAATTTTTCAAAAAAGCAAAAACAGGCTTGACAATCGGTGCAACACGGTGTATAATACACCTTGTTCCACACGCCGGTGTGATGGAATTGGCAGACGTAGTGGACTCAAAATCCACCGCTGGCGACAGCGTGCCGGTTCGAGTCCGGCCACCGGCACCAAAAAACCCTTGAACGTAAGTTCAAGGGTTTTTCTTTTATTTTCTGTTTTCAATTTCAATGGCGCATCGTTTTGCTTCATGATAGATTTTTTCGATATCCAAGGTGGTGAATACACCATTTCGGTAGAGCACTTTACCGTCTACCATGGTCAGCACCACTTTGGCAGTACCGCTGTATAGAATTTCCGAAAGGGGAGAACCAAGCAGCACCTCGGTGTCCCACAACACCAAATCGGCACGATAGCCGACGGCAACCTCTCCGCAATCCTTTCGTCCTTGCGAAAGTGCACCGACGCGGGTCCCCGTTTGCCATACCGTTTCTGCCGGTAATACGGTGGGGTCGCGTTGCAAGCCTTTTTGTAACAAAGCGGCCATGCGCAATTCTTCAACCATGTTCAGCGCGTTATTGCTGGCGGCGGAATCGGTCCCGATAGCCACCGCAACTCCTGCTCGTTGTAATGCCGGAATATCCGCAACACCGCTGCCTAACTTCAAATTGCTTTTGGGACAATGTGCCACCGTGGCACGATGCTCGGCTAATAATTCACGGTCGCCGTCGGTTAAGTACACGCCGTGAGCCACCGTCAGCGGCTGTGCTAAGACGCCGGTTTCTGCCAAAACGCCGGTCGGTGTTTTGCCGTGCCGTCCCACACAAGCCAAATGCTCTTCTTCTGTTTCCGAAACATGTACTTGCATGTGCAGGTTGTGTTTTGCCGCCAACTGTGCCGCGTCATACAAGATATCCGGTCGGGTGGTATATTCGGCATGCGGTGCCACATCAATGCACACCCTGCCGTCGTTCGCACCGTGATAGATGGGAATTAATTCGCAAAGTTCACGGTAGGCGGGTAAATCGGAAAATCGCAACGATTCGTCGAAACAAGAAATGCCCCGCCCGATATTGGCTTTGATACCGCTTTGGGCCACCGCACGAACGGTTGATTCACAAAAGAAATACATATCGGAAAAAGAGGTTGTTCCCGTTTTGAGCATTTCGGCAATGCCAAGCAGACTGCCCCAATAGACAGCCTCGCTTGTCAGTTTATCCTCAAACGGGAAAATACGATGAAACAACCAATCGTTGAGCAGCATATCCTCGCCGTACCCTCGCATGAGTGTCTTGGCGATATGCGTGTGTGCGTTGACAAAACCGGTTGTCAGTACCTTGCCAAAACCGTCAATTTCCTCATCAAACCGTTCGACGGGCGGTATATCGCCGATATATACAATGTGTCGGTCACGCACACCGACATAGCAATCGGGACGGCAAACCCCATCAGACCCTAAGACGGTAACACGATTGAAAATCAAACTTGTCATCCTAATTTTTCACCGCATTGGTTGCAAAATTGAGCCGTATTCGCATTTGGTGTTCCGCACTTGTCACAACGAACGGCATTTTTAGTAAACATTATTTTTTCTTCCAACCGTTCCATCTCGCCGTTGAGGTCGTCCAAATGTTCGATACACGCGTCAATCATGTCGTCGACTGCCTCACCGCTTTTACGGCTGTCATACACCAAACGGCCCAAGCCTTCGTGGGCTTCGGCAATATCGCGGTGCAATTCGGAAAGTTTAAGTTTCATTTTTCCGAGTTCCACCCATTCGTCAGTCTTTTTACCGACCGTTTGCGCTGCACCTTTAGCATACGCTACAACATCTTCCCAAGTTGCCATAGTGTCCACTCCTTTATTCATTAATCTATAATTACAGTATAACGGATATTTTGCGAAAAAACAACTATTTCCCCACAAACTCTCTTAGCAGTGATTCTGCCGGCAACATATCCACCGAAAGCGGGGTGAATTTCGATAACACGTCTATCAAACGTGCGATAGTTTCGGCATGCACACTATCGGGAGAAACCTTTTGTAACAGCGGTAGTAATTGCGGTCCTAACATAGCCGGCTCATACGCGTGCGTGGTGTCAAAAATAACATCAGCGGTGTCGACAAAAGGAAACATATACAAATTTTCACCGCGAACCACTTGTTTCCACATGTTCAAGGTATTCTCAATTGAACTGTTGCGAAAACGATAATCGCGAAGAAGCCGCCGTACCAACCGCAAATCGCGTCGAGCAAGCACCTTGTCCCAACCGTCGTAAATCGGTTGCATGACGTTGATAAAAATTTTGAACACGTTGTCTTTCGGTAAATGTTCTTCCAAAATGGGATTGAGCGCGTGAATTCCTTCAAAAATCACAACATCGTTTTCATGGACGCACAAGGTTTTGGTATACGGTTCCGGTTGACGCGTATGGAAATTGAATAGCGGTAATTCCGTAGATCCTTTTGTCAATATTTCGGACATACACTGTTGTAAAAGAGGCATGTTTAGCGCTTCCACCGATTCATAATCGTGACTACCATCGGGTAACACCGGTGCTTGACCGGCACCGCGATAAAAATCATCCAACGAAACGATATGTGCGGTTCTGCCACGCAATTTTAATGATTCGGTAAGTTTACCGGCGGTGGTGGTTTTTCCGGCTGAAGACGGACCGGATAACATCACCAAACACCGTCCCGGCATTTGCTCGTTGAGGGCGGCGGCAACCTCGTCCACCTCATTAAAATATCGGCGATTTTCTGATTTGATAAAGGTGGTTGCATCTTTTTCAATCGCGGCATTGATTTCTTCTACCGTCAAAGAATGCGGCTGTGTTATTTGTTTCATGTTTTTATCCTTTCGTAAAATGTTCGCACCGTATCTTTACGCCTCAGCATTTCCTGTAACCCATGGTTGTATTCATACGGGAACTTATAATTAAAAATACGTTCCAAATATTCGCTGTGTGGCTTTTTCAATTTAGAAACCGCACCCGCACCACATGCTAAAATGGTGTGCGTTTCATCCATGATATACACATTATACAATCCGTCTTTACCCTCTTTAGCCCAACCGACATTTTCTTGGTTTCCGACGGTACGACTTTGTCGGTACAAATAATACGGATGATATCCGGCCTGCGGTAAACTTTCGGTGCTGTATGCCACCATACGTGCGGCATCGTTTGCTGTGCGGTAATCGGCACGCTTTTGTAAATTGAAATTGGCGGCACGTTTCATGGATAGCGTATGCACCGTTACGCTTTCGGGTGACAATGCCAAAATCCCGTCCATGGTGCTCACAAAACTGTCATACGTATCGTTCGGCAATCCGGCAATCAAATCCGTGTTAATATTGGTATGCCCACAACGGCGTGCCAAATCAAAAGCCTCATAAAATTGCTCTACCGTGTGCTGCCGCCCAATGTGTTGAAGCACACCGTCGTTGAGGGTTTGCGGATTAATACTGATGCGAGATACGCCTGCCGCTTTCAAAACGCGAAGTTTTTCGGCGGTTACGGTGTCTGGCCGACCGGCTTCCACGGTATATTCGCGTACCGTGGATAAATCAAAGTGCTGTGCAATGGTTTCGGCAAGAAATTGTAACTGTTCAGCAGAAAGCGTTGTCGGTGTACCGCCGCCAAAATACACCGTTTCCAATTTCAGTCCCAGTTCTTTGGCAATCGCAGCGGTGTAAATCAATTCTTTGGCTAAATTCTCGGTATATGTCGGCATCAGCGATGCGGCACGTGTGACTGTTTGTGATACAAACGAACAATAGTCACACCGTGTCGGACAAAACGGAATCGATACGTATAAACTAAACGACTCCGGTTGCGATAAATCGAGTAAGCGGTTTTCTACTTGCAAGGTATCGTAACACAAAGTTAGTTTTTTCTCACTTACCAATAATCGTTCGCGCATCCAACGCAAGGCTTCGTCCTCACCTTGCTCGGCCATTAAACGGCGTAACAGTTTGACGGGACGAACACCGGTCACCAATCCCCACGCTTGCGTGACACTGAAAGCTCGTGATAATAGGCGATATAACAATTCGCATAATATTAGTTCACATTCATCCCGATAATCGCGGTGAGCGTTGGAAAGCGTAGCGGTGAGTTGTTCATCAAAATCCTGCAAGTGTAATCGGCAGGATAATATTGTTTCGGCAGTTCCTTTTTCCAAACGGGCAGTCACCACCGCTTCGCCGTCGGTTTCGGTTTCGTCGTAAACGGCAGTCAGCTTCTCCTGCGGTAAAAACAAGCGACAAATATTTTGCAATTCAAAATGAAAATCGTGTCCTAATAACTGTATAATCATGAAAAAATCCTTTTATCGTGTTCCAAACTCTCTGCCAATCGTGGTTTCTTCACCGTGACCGGCAACCACCGTGAGGTGCGGTGGTAAGTGAGACAACTTCTCCAAACTGTTCCATAGCAACCGACTGCTACCGCCGGGAAAATCCGTTCTTCCCATGCCACCGGCAAACAAGGTGTCACCCGAAAACAGCGTATTCTCACACCGATAACAAACACTGCCTGCGGTATGGCCTGGCGTGTGCAATACGGTAAAGGATAACTCATCTACTGTCACAGATTCTCCGTCATGCAGTAAACGGTCGGCAGTAAGCGTATAGGGAAAAGATACCATGCTCAACCGCGTATCGGCTAGTGCAGGTTCTTCCGCTTCGTGTACCCATAACGGTGTGTCGGTGGCTTCTTGTATGGCTGTAACAGCCAATATGTGGTCAAAATGTGCATGTGTCAACAAAATCACTTTGACATGTAACGAATGTTCTTGAATAACCCGTAAAATACGGGGTGCTTCATCACCGGGGTCGATGACGACAGCATTTTTTTGTTCATCAAACACCAAACAGCAGTTAGCTTGATAACTGCCCACAGGTAACCGCAAATATTTCATACGCTTACTTCCAATCATCCGTATTCAACGGAATGGTAATAGGTCCGTTACCTACCATTTCCACCACCATATGTTCCCCGAACTTGCCGGTAGCCACTTTGGGTACGCCGCAAGCGCGAAGCTCCTCTTGAAGTTTTTCATACAATGGCAACGCCACGTCGGGACGTGCCGCTTTGCAAAAATTCGGTCGCCGCCCGTGTGAGCAATCCGCACCCAGCGTGAAATTGGAAATAACTAACGCTTCACCGCCAACGTTCAACAACGAAAGGTTAAGCTTATCATTTTCGTCGGTGAAAACCCGTAAATTGGCAATCTTTTGCGCCAACAACACGGCGTCTGCTTCGGTATCGCCTTCCAGTACGCCTAACATAATCAAAACACCTTCGCCGATTTCACCAACGGTTTCATCGTCTACCGACACCTTGGCGGAATGTACTCTTTGAAAAACTGCTTTCATGTTTGGTTAAACTCCTTTTCGGTCCACGGCAATCACACCGCCCACACGGCTGAGCTTGGTAATAACCTCTTGTACGTGTGCCACGCTGTTAACACCTACCGTGATTAAAATTTCAGAATGTTCGTCGTGCAGTTCACGTACTTGCATACCATATATCATCACGTGCATACCTGCCAACTGCGACGTCACGTTGGCAAGTAACTCCACACGCGGCTTGGCTTCAATACGCAAATCCGCTTTGAATTCTTCTCGTATCGAATCCTCCCAATGAACCGCTACCCAACGTTCGGGCTCGGCGGCGGTTTTTACATCGGCAGGTACGTTAACACAGTCGCGCTTGTGAATGGAAACACCGTATCCGCGCGTGATAAAGCCGATAATATCATCTCCCGGTACCGGATTACAGCAACGAGAAAACTTCACCAAGCAATTGTCCATATTGTCAATAATGACACCGCCGTTATGACGACGGTGAGGTTTAGCCGTGGCGCTGATGGATTCCGGTGTGATTTCGGAACGAGTATATTTGGCGGCATCGTCCTTCATGCGGGGAATCAGCCGCGACAGCGAAATACCGCCGTATCCGATTGCCGCATAAAAGTCATCTATTGTGGCACAATGCTGGCGTTTTGCTTGTGCTAATAAAAATTCCTCTTTATCGTCTTCGGCAAGGCGAATGAAATTGCGTGCCAATTCCTGTTCCAGTTCTTCTCGACCTTGCTCGATATTTTCTTCACGGCGTTCTTTTTTATACCACGCACGGATTTTATTGCGTGCCTCGCTGGTTTTTACAAGTTGCAACCAATCGCGGCTCGGCCCGTGGTCCGGTGCGGTGGTGGTGAGAATTTCAACCACCTCGCCGGTTTTCAACTCGTAATCAATTGAAACAATGCGTCCGTCCACCTTCGCACCGACCATGCGGTTTCCTACGCCGGAGTGAATGGCATAGGCAAAGTCAATTACCGTCGCACCGCGCGGTAAACTGATCACGCGTCCGCGCGGTGAAAAAACGAATACGTCATCGGAGGATAAATCGGTCTTAATGGATTGCAAAATATCTTCGGCGTCGTCGACATCTTTTTGGTTTTCAATAAACTGACGAACCCACGCTACCCGTTCCTCTAAACGGTCTTTTTTGTGGATTCCGAGCTTGTATTTCCAATGCGCTGCGATACCGTATTCCGCTGTGTGATGCATATCCCACGTGCGAATTTGTACCTCAAACGCAATCTTTTCATGGCTGATAACTGTCGTGTGTAACGATTGGTACATGTTTGACTTGGGCGTGGAAATGTAATCCTTAAAACGGTTGGGGAGGGGGTGAAACATATCGTGTACCAGTCCAAGCACGTTGTAACAATCGGTCACGGTATCCACAATAACACGTACGGCAAACAC
>JAGBSU010000064.1 GCA_017631705.1 Clostridia bacterium
AGTACGCGCTAATTGGGCGCAAACCAGCACCGGAACATTAAGTTCTTTTGCCATGATTTTCAAACTACGGGTAATTTCAGAAACCTCTTGTACACGGTTATCGGTTCGTTTTGCCGAGTGCATTAACTGTAAATAGTCAATAACAACAAATCCAACATCTTTCAACCGACGCAAACGAGCTTTCATGGTCGGAACCGTAATGCTTGCTGTTTCATCCAAATAAATGGAAGCCTGCCCTAATTGGCTGGCGGCATACGCCATACGCGTCCATTCGTCGGGTGTTAAGTTACCGGTACGAAGTTTTTTGGAAGAAACGCGTGCTTCTGCCGACAAAAAGCGGTTAACCATTTGTTCGCGGGACATTTCCAAATTGAACACCGCCACGGTGCGCTTTTGTTGTACTGCCACATTACGAGCCAAATTGAGTGCAAAGCTGGTTTTACCCATACCGGGGCGAGCACCGACAATAATCAAGTCAGAGCGGTTTAAGCCCGTTGTGATGGCATCCAATGCACCAATACCCGTCGGGATACCCAAATACAAATCACGTTCAGCCGAAGTGAGTTTATTGTACATTTCATAGTTGGAAGCAATCACTTCACGAATCGGTACCAAACCATCTTGATGACGGTCTTGCCTGATTTCAAACACGCGTTGTTCCGCAGAATCAATCAACACCGAAGCATCCACAGATGGCTCCATAGCCTCGGCGGTAATATCGCGTGATACGCGAATCAAACGACGAATATCGAATTTTTCACGCACCATGCGCGCATAGTTGCCAATATTGGAAATAGAAGGAACCATTTGTGCTAATTTCAGCAGATAGGTTTTGCCTTCTTCACCCGAAAAATAAGATTCACTTTTTAAAGCATCCAGCACCGTCACGAAATCAATGGTAGTGGATTCCATCAATTTTTCCAACATAATGGTAAAGATAGCTTGATGCTCCGATAAGTAAAAGTGTTCCGGACGCAAGATATCTGCCACTTGATTGATGCAATCCGGGTCCATTAACACGGCACCCAATACGGCTTGTTCCGCTTCCAGACTGTATGGTAAATTCAATTCATCGTAATTTTCCGGCATGATACCACGCCCTTTCTATTTATCATTCACAAACTACAACCGTGATTTTAGCGGTTACGCCTTGTGTGAACTTCAATTCCGCTTCATACGAGCCGAACGCTTTCACATCGTTCATGGAAATTTTGCGTTTGTCTATTGTAATATTAAATTCTGCTTTGATAGCTTCTGCTACTTCTTTAGTGGTAACAGAACCAAACAATTTACCGCCTTGGCCGGCGCGAGCTTTAACTTTAACCGGTTGTCCCGATAACGTAGCCGCTGCCGCTTCTGCTTCTTGTTTTTCCACCGCTAAATGGTGTTGTTTGGCCGCTTCTTTATTCTTCAAGTCATTCATGGCTTGTGCATCTGCTTCCACGGCTAATCCACGAGGAAAAAGGAAATTACGGGCATAACCATCGGAAACTTGTACCAGTTCCCCGGCTTTACCTTGACCTTTGACATCTTGTTTTAAAATAACTTTCATAATGGATATCCACCTTTCGTTATCAAAGTTTACTGTGTTTTTTTGTTTTGTTCTCGTTTATAAACATCCAACGCGTAACGCAAACGTTCTTTTGCCTCGTCCATAGTAATATCTTTAAGGAATGTACCGGCCATGGTTTGATGACCGCCACCACCCAAAGCCTCCATAACAAGCTGCACGTTCACCGCCCCAAACGAACGAGCGGAAATGTTAACACCGCCGTTTTCACAGAACAGTACAAACGAAGCATCCACATCACGAACGGAAAGAAGTTCATCGGCTGCTTGAGAAGCAGCAATCCGAAGTTCGGTACCGCCAATATCACCGAAAGCGATAGCCATGTTGCAATACAATTCGGCCGAGGACATAATCTCTGCCTTGCGCTGATA
>JAGBSU010000065.1 GCA_017631705.1 Clostridia bacterium
GGCGGCTTTCAGTTCGCCGTTACCGCCGCCCAACTGCTCTTGAAGTAATGCGGCATATTGCGGGTTTGGTTTTTCAATAGATACAGGGTGAAACAACATTTTTTCGTGCTTAAACATAAATCATCCTCACTTTCTAAATCTTATTATTTGGAAAACAAAAGAAGTTATACATCAAAAATTGCCTATTAAAGAAGAAGTGTCGTAAAAATAACCGTAGAGCATTCGCTGTTTTGCATGGCAACCAGTGCCTAAATTATAAGATTTCCTTGACATAAAACGAAAGATTTACTATAATACTTCTATTAGTGTTATTAAAACACCCTGAAGGGAGAATATACAACATGGCAGCAAAGCAAACCGTAATTACCGAAGAAGGCTTAAAAAAGCTGGAAAATGAATTAGACGAGTTAAAAACCATAAAACGAAAAGAAGTAGCAGAAAAGATTAAAGTTGCTCTTTCGTTCGGTGACTTGTCGGAAAACAGTGAATACGATGAAGCTAAAAACGAACAAGCGATTATTGAAGGTCGCATTGCCGAAATTGAAAATCAACTCAAAAACGTGCACGTGTTGGACGAAAACGAATTCACAACGGAAGACGTTCACGTCGGTTCTGTTGTGACCGTGCGTACGAAAGGCAAGAAAACCGACGTTACTTACCAAATAGTTGGTTCCACCGAAGCCGATCCGCTTAACGGCCGTATTTCCGATGAATCCCCCATCGGCAAAGCACTTATCGGCCATAAAGCCGGCGACCAAGTTGAGGCAGAAACGCCGGGTGGTATTGTGGTGTTAACCATTCGTCAAATTGCAAAATAAAGCAGGGTATTCGGGCGGGATAAGAATAACTTCCCGCCCGAATCTTACAAACGGAGGTTTATAGAGAATGAACGAACAACAACAAAACGGTGCACCCGTTGAAATGACAGAACAACAACTTTCGGAATTGTTGCAAGTCCGTCGCGATAAATTAGCAGCTTTGTGCGAAAGCGGTCAAAACCCGTATGAAGTCACCAAATACGACGTGACGGCATATACCGCCTCTGCTCGTGCCGAATACGAAAAGCAAGAAGCGGCATACATTGCTGTTCATGGTCAACCGGAAGAAGGTCAAGGCATTGAACTGGAACAACCGATTACCGTTTCGGTTGCCGGTCGTATGATGAGCCGCCGTATCATGGGTAAGGCGAGTTTCTTGGACGTGCAAGATAACGAAGGTCACATTCAAGTCTATGTTAGCCGTAACGACGTGGGCGAAGATGTGTATGCCGGTTTCAAAAAATGGGATATTGGCGATATCATCGGTTTGACCGGTTTTGTTTTCCGTACCAAGATGGGGGAGGTTTCCATTCATGCCACTTCCATCAAACTGCTCAGCAAATCCCTGTTGCCGTTGCCGGAAAAATTCCACGGTTTAAAAGATACCGATACGCGTTATCGTCAACGGTATTTGGATTTGATTGTTAATCCCGAAGTAAAGGATACGTTTATCAAACGTTCGCGCATCTTAAAAGAAGTGCGTGCCTATTTGGACGAAAAAGGCTTCTTGGAAGTCGATACGCCGATTTTGGTGCCGCTGGAAATCGGTGCCGCTGCGCGTTCGTTTGCCACGCATCATAACACGTTGGATATGGATATGTATCTCCGTATCGAAACGGAATTGTACCTCAAACGATTGATTGTCGGCGGTATGCACCGCGTGTACGAAGTGGGTCGTATTTTCCGTAACGAAGGTATGGATACCAAGCACAATCCGGAATTCACCACGGTGGAATTGTACCAAGCCTTCACCGACTACTACGGCATGATGGATTTGGTAGAAGAACTGTATATCCGTTTAGCGAAAAACATTTGCGGCGGTACGGTGATTACGTACCAAGGCAAAGAAATCGATATGGGTCACTGGGAACGCTTAACCATGGCCCAAGCGGTTAAAAAATACGCCGGTGTCGATTATTACGATTGGGAAACCGACGAACAAGCCCGTGCCGTCGCTAAAGAAAAACACGTGGAAGTACCGGCAGATGCCACCAAAGGCACGGTGTTGATTGAGTTCTTTGATGCGTATGTGGAAGAAAACCTCATTCAACCCACCTTCATTTACGATTATCCGGTGGAAAATAGCCCCTTGGCAAAACGCAAACCGGAAGACCCGCGCTTTACCGAACGCTTTGAATATTTTATCAATGCAACGGAATTCGGCAACGCATTTAGCGAACTTAACGACCCCATCGACCAAAAGGAACGGTTCGAAAAACAAGTGGCCGCCAAGCGTGCCGACGACCCGAATACCAAAGCGGAAGTGGACTACGACTACATCACCGCCTTGGAATACGGCATGCCTCCTACGGGCGGCCTCGGCTTCGGCATCGACCGTTTGGTCATGCTGCTCACCGATAGCGCTTCCATCCGCGATGTATTGTTATTCCCCACGATGAAACCTTTGGATTAATGATAACTTTTGAAGAGTTATGGAGACTTATGAATACTTTTGTAAAGTAAGTACTTCATTGTTGGACATACAAACTGGTATACCAAATACCACACGAAATTTATAACAACTTATAACAAGTTATAAAGATTTATTGGCTCTGCTGATTTTCAGCAGAGCCAATTTTTTGTTGTAAAATAGATGTGTCGAAAGACAAAATATTAAGAAACGGAGAGTAGACACATGAAACCAGAAATTCCTATTTGGGAGAAAGCGAACCTAACGCTGGAGGAGGCAGCAGTGTACTTCAATATTGGCGCAAGTACGTTGCGTCGCCTTGCAGCACGAGAGGATTGCCCATACGTATTATGGGTAGGCAGTAAATGTCTGATTAAGCGAGTGAGCTTTGAAGAATATCTTCAAAAAGCATTCTCAATTTAAGGAGGTGATGATATGCCAGGTGAAATTCGATATGATAGCAATCGCGTTCGATTAAGAACGGGAGAATACGAGCGGCCGGATGGAAAATATGAATATCGGTATTCGGTGTTCGGAAAATCTTTTTCTGTCTACGATAAGACTTTAGATGGACTTCGTGAAAAAGAAAATGATATCTTGTCAGAGAAGAAAGGCGTCAATAATCAGTACAATAAACACACCACCACACTCAACGATGTTTATGGTTTGTGGAAAGAGGTGAAGCGTGGAATACGCCAAAACACTTATCGCAATTATTGCTATATGTATGATCAGTATGTAAAAGATTCGATTGGTGATATGTATGTGAGTAGGATTAAAAAGTCGGATATTAAAAGATTTTTTAATCATTTAGTTGATGAACGCAGATTAAAAGCCGGAACGGTTGATGCAGTTCAAACCATTCTTCATCAGGTATTGCAAATTGCCGTGGATGATGAATGGATCGATAAGAATCCTTCGGACGGTGCGATAAAGGAACTGAAGAGAGCACATCAACTCAATTCAAAGAAGAGACAAGCGCTTACAAAGGAAGAACAAAAGTTATTGCTTTCGTTTTTATCGGAAAACACAACGAATATACGATGGTATCCTATAACGGCAGTAATGCTCGGAACCGGTATGCGCGTTGGTGAGGCGACTGGACTTCGTTGGTGTGATGTAGATTTTAAAAATAGCATGATTGATGTGAATCATACATTGGTATATTACAGCAAAGGCGATCATAGCTGTACTTTTGCAATCAACGATACCAAAACACCAGCTAGCAAGCGAATCATTCCAATGACCAAACAAGTGAAGGATGCTCTTTTAATGGAGAGAGGGATGCAAGAGTTATCCGGTATTACATGTAATGTTGAAATTGACGGTTATAGAAACTTTATTTTTGTTAATCGCTTTGGTGGCTTACATCATCAAGGAAGTTTGAATAAAGCATTTAAGCGCGTTATTCGTGATTGTAACGATGCTGAGTTTTTGAAAAGTAAGAATCCAAAAGTCTTGCTGCCCAAGTTCAGTTGCCATAACCTCCGACATACATTTGCAACAAGACTGTGTGAATCGGGAATGAACATAAAACTGATACAAGACATTCTCGGTCATTCAGATATATCCACCACTATGGATATATATACTCATGTTACGCAGGAGGCGAGGCACCAAGCGCGAAAGTATATGGAACAGAATTAAAAAATAAAAAACGCTGACGGAACGGACTTGTTTCGTCAGCGTTTGCTTTACGTTGAGAGTTCTTAATAAATATTGTTGCTTAATTGGGCTTAAACATATTGTGCAATATTTTGATATTCGGTGGCAAACAA
>JAGBSU010000066.1 GCA_017631705.1 Clostridia bacterium
CATTTGTTGACGTAGAAATGGATATTCCGCTTTTCAAAATACGGGGTGCAGGTTTCCCAAACTAACGTTTCGGGGTGGAGAGCTTCCACCGCCTGCCACGCAACATAGCCGATGCCTTTGGTATGCTCTTCGGGAGAAACAAACAGGATTTCCAGTTCGTTGTGGTGAGTCTCGTTATTGATTTTGAGGATCACACCGCCGACCTTTCTGCCATCCAGCATAATGCGGTAGGTCTCATTTTTAGGGTCGTCGATGCAACGCTCGATGGTCTTGCGGGAAATGATCTCGCCGTCATCGTCGATATGATCGTCCCGCTCGCCGAATTCTTCCAGCGCACCATACTTAAACGACCATTGATTATCGAGGATAAACTGCTCGCGATCGTCGGCAGTTAAGGGGACAAGGGCAACCTTTGTGTGTTTCATAAGTACCTCCTAAAAAAGAAAAGGCTCCGGCTATTGCATACACAATAACCCGAGCTCACTCGGACACCTAATCCGGCTTTTCGGCGCTACGGCGCACAGCCTCCGGTGACGTATTTTTTAGTATTATACCGACAAATGCGCGAAAAGTCAATGAGAAAAGCCGAGCAGAGCGTAACTGCTCTGCTCGGCTTAGTGTTGTAAAGTTGCGAGATCTATAGTTCAAGTATCCGTTTTTCGATCTCAGCAATAACTGTTTTAAAAGCCTCGTCGCTTTTACCTGTTGGGTCGGGCAGGTTCCAATTAGCGTCAAAAGCTCTGCCGATATAGGGGCAACCGACATCGCAACCCATAGAAATAACCACATCGGGTGTAGGAATTTTATCAATAGTCTTGCTATACTGTGTCTGCTCCATATCAATGCTGTAGATAGCTTTCATCAATCTTACGGCCTCCCCGTTTATCTGCGGTTTTGTTTCGCTGCCTGCTGAATAAAAATCATACTTGTCACCTAGAAAGTGTTTGCCAAGAGCTTCAGCAATCTGACTGCGACAAGAATTATGCACGCAGAGAAAGGCTATCTTCTTTTTCATCGAAACGGGCACCTCTCTTTAATGCATTGGTTATTCAGTGCCGAATGGGTGCATTTGATTTCATCAAGCTCCATTTCTACACCAAAATTCTCTTGCACAAACTTTACCGCTTGCGTTATGGCGAGGTAAGAATCTCGTTTACAGCAACGCGGACCGCCCACTTCGCCAATAGCACCAAGGGCGGCTGATGTCATTTTGTTAGATAATCCCCACGACTCATTTGCGAGGGGTGTTGCGCCCGTTATGATGGACACAAACATACCGGCACTTATACCCACACCGCAGGCTCCCCAAAAACCACAAGCGCCCCCCGGGACTTTTTTGCCGCGAGATTGCATTTCCACGAGGGCTTTTTCGAGGTCAATTTCGCCGCCCGCGTTCTTATATGCGGTAAGTAAGGCAGAGCCGACCATAACGTGATGCTCGGGACCGTGCATATGGCAGAAATCGAGTGCCATCAGTTTTTGCAGAATATGAATAGGATTTTTGGATGTTTCGGCAAGACAGATGCCTAGAATCGTATCCATACCGCCTGTGTGGCAGGAATCACACACATAGTGCCCCTGCTTACACATTGTCTTGCTTTGCTCCTTTTTATGACACAAAGCACACTCGACTTCAATATCCTTTTCTAAATACATAAGCGGTGCACCGCAGATTAAACATTCGTCTTTCATAATTAACCTCATCCAAATTCTTGATTTGCGAATTGATTATACCACAGACACAACAACTTTTCAACGCAAACAAAAAATACCCACTCAAATTGAGCGGGCAAAAAAATAAAACTCGGTATGTTCATGGTGGAGATAAGCGGGATCGAACCGCTGACCTCTTGAATGCCATTCAAGCGCTCTCCCAGCTGAGCTATACCCCCATATGAGAGAACATACCGAGTTTTGTTTATTAAGTTATAGATGGGGTTCAACTTTGAGTGCTTCGCGCTCCCGGCTAAGCTATACCCCCATAATATTTCTGCGACGAAAACTACTTTACCACATTTTGCTTTTGTTGTCAACCTTTTTCTTTCAATAAAGAAAAAAACAAAAAAGGTTGACATTATTTTGCTTTTAATATATCATTACTGTGATATTTAAGAAGAAAGGAAACTTATTAATGAAAGTATTGGTTATTGGCGGTACAGGCCATGTTGGTGCCTATTTGTGTGATATTTTGGTGGAGCACGGTCATGAGGTTTTTGTGGCTTCTCGAGGGAGCAAAGAATTGCCCAAAGGTGTAAAAGGTATTATATGCGATGCAAAAAACAGCGAAGAGTTAATTGCTTTGCGTTCCGAAAACTTTGACAGTGTTGCTATTTTCCCGGGCTGTGCCGGCACTGTATACGATGCTTTGGCCGGTTATGTCAATCACATTATTGCTTGCGGTTCGCTTTGGATGTTTGGTACACCACGCATTGTTCCCACTCCCGAGATTTCTTTCGGTGAATGCTTTGAAAGAAGTTATCGTTTACGCTTTGCGGATATGGGTCGCATGATGGCCGATGGTCGCTCCTTGTTTAGTACGGTTATGCCTCCCAACATTTGCGGTGCGGGTAAAATCCCGATAGACGGTTTAGGCGGTCGTGATATTGAAGTACATAAGGCACATCGCCGAGGCGAAACGGTTTATTTGCCCGATGGGCCGGAACCGCTGATTGCTCCTTGCGATGCATATGATATTGCCGTGCTTTTTGCCTTGTGTATTGAAAATCCGGAAAAATCTGCCGGGCAAATGTTTAATGTCGGTCCTCGTTATGCACTGACGGCGACACAATTCATTCAGGCCTATGCCGATATTTATCATTCGAATATCCCGGTGGAATATGTTTCTTGGGAAAAATATAAAAACGAAATTTCTCCGAACATCGCTCATTGGTGGCATTTTTATGCACACATGTGCCCCGATTACTCCAAAGCAACAAAACTCCTCGGTTTCCAACCAAAATATACCGCGGAAGAATCAATGGAACACGCTGTGCGTTGGATGTATGATCAAAAACTTTTATAAGTTTGAAAAATTTTTAAAAACCTCTTGACAAGCACTCTTCAAATCGGTATAATACTTTTGTAATGATTACAAATCTGTTTTGATTACAAAAGGAGGAGCGCTATGACACCACAGAAATTGACCGAAACGCTCCGCCAAAAAGGCATCTGTCCCACGGCACAACGGGTGGCTGTTTATGAGTATTTACTTACTCATCGTACACACCCGACAGCGGATACATTGTACCATGCCTTGGTAAAGGATAATCCGTCTTTTTCCAGAACGACGGTATACAACACGGTACATGTTTTAGCTAAAGCCGGTCTTATTCGTGTCCTAACGATTGATGCGGACGAACAACACTTTGATGCTTTTATGGGGGAACACGGGCATTTCTGGTGCGCATGTTGCGAAAAGCTTTTTGATTTTTCGCTTTCTGCCGACACGGCAAGTTCTTTAGTATCCGACGGGTTTTTAGTAGAAACCTCGGATGTGTATGCCACCGGCGTTTGCCCCGCCTGTCAAGCCAAAGTAAAAAAATAAAATTCAGGAGGAAATCAGTATGAAAAAGTATGTTTGTTTAGTATGTGGTTATGTTCACAACGGTGATGAAGCTCCGGCGAAATGCCCCATCTGCAACGCCGATGCTTCCAAATTCAAAGAGTCGGTCGCCGAAGCGGGCCGCACTTGGGCTGCTGAGCATATTGTGGGTGTTGCCCAAGGTGTCAGTGAAGAGATCATCGCCGGTCTTCGTGAAAACTTCAATGGCGAATGCTGTGAAGTGGGCATCTGTTTGGCGATGGCTCGTGTGGCTCATCGAGAAGGTTATCCGGAAATCGGTTTGTATTGGGAAAAAGCCGCTTATGAAGAAGCTGAACACGCTGCTAAATTTGCAGAGTTGTTAGGTGAAGTTGTCACCGACAGCACCAAGAAAAATTTGGAAATGCGCGTGGATGCCGAAAACGGCGCCACCCTCGGCAAGTTCGAATTGGCGAAGAAAGCCAAAGAGCAAGGCTTGGATGCCATCCATGATACCGTGCATGAAATGGCCCGCGACGAGGCTCGACACGGCAAGGCTTTCGAAGGACTTCTTGCTCGTTACTTCAAATAAGCAAAAAACCGCATAAAATAAGAGTTTTTGGGACATTCACCGATTTTGGTGGATGTCCTAATTTTTTGTGTTTATTTAGATTTAGTGTGTTTTTTTGCTTTCGTACTGATAACGGTTTTCTTTACCTTTTGTTAATTTCTTCACTACCATTATATAAAAACAAAGAAAAAGTCCGGTTTTATCCGGACTTTTTCGACGCATGTATTTATCTTTTTTACGAGGGACTATTTACCAATACCGAAGTTAAGATTGACTTAATTCGACGGTACGGTGATAAGAGGCTTTGACGGCGTTGCCCACTACGGTGGCGAAGCCGTTTTTTTCTAACGATTCAACTCCCTCAATGGTGGTGCCTTTTGGACTGCATACGGCTTTGATAAGGTCGGTGACTTCTTTGTCGCTGTGTTCCATCAGCGTTGCCGCACCTTCCAACGTGCGGGCGGCATATAATAGCGCGCGTTGTTTATCAAGACCGCAGGCGGCGGCGCCGTTTGCCAACGCTTCGGCAAAGGCGAAAACAAACGCAGGACCGCAACCCGAAACAACACTGGCGGCATCGATGTCTGCTTCGGCAATTTCATCCAACAAACCCGCGGGGGACAGCAGGGAGAAAAATTGTTGTTTTTGCGAATCGCTGACAGCGGTGTTGGTGCAATACAGTATCACGCCTTTGCCAACCGAGCAAGGCAGGTTAGGCATGATGCGAATGACCGGAGCCGGTGTGTCTAAAAAGCTTTCCAGCGTGGCAATGGTTGTGCCGGCTGCCATGGTGACAAATACCGGCAACTTTTTGGGGTTGAGCGATGAGGTGAAACTGTGAACAACCTCGCCGAGCACTTGCGGTTTTACCGCCAAAAAGACGATATCCGATTGTGTGACAACCTCGTTTGCGGATAGCAGGGCCACACCTTGCTCCGTAAATGAGACGACTTTTTCGGGTTGTGTTTCGCATACACAGCAGGAAGCGGGATTGACGGTTTGCAACACGGCGTTTAATAGTGCACCGCCCATGTTGCCGCAACCGATAAAACCAACAGTATAGTTCATAGTGATACTCCTATCGTGTTTGTCCGTCGCCACGGATGATGTATTTATAGGTGTTGAGTTCGTTGGGACCCATGGGGCCTCTGGCGTGAAGTTTTTGGGTGGAAATGCCGATTTCGGCACCGTTGCCAAATTCGCCGCCATCGGTAAACCGGGTGGAGGCGTTTACGTACACAGCGGCGCTGTCGACAGACCGCAAAAACAGTTCGGCACGTTGATCGTTTTCGGTAACGATGGCATCGCTGTGGTGGGTAGAATGGGTGGCAATGTGAGTGACGGCTTCTTCAAATCCGTTTACCACTTTAACCGCCAAGATATAATCCAAAAACTCGGTGGAAAAATCTTCGTCGGTAGCCGGAATGCCTTCGATCACAGCGGCGGCTTGTTCACACAAGCGCAGTTCAACCGGATGAGAGGGGCGATTGTCCACCAACCGTTGTTTAAGAAGCGGTAGAAAAGTGGGGGCAATCGCGGCATCGACCAAGCAGACTTCGGCGGCGTTGCACACCGAGGGACGGCTGGTTTTGGCGTTTTCAATGATATTAAGCGCTTTATCGAAATCGGCAGATTCGTCAACAAAAACATGGCAGATGCCGGTGCCGGTTTCGATACACGGAACGGTGGCATTTTCCACACATGCTTTGATAAGTCCCGCACCGCCGCGAGGAATGAGCAGATCGACATAGTCGTTAGTGGTCATGAGTTGATACGCACCGTCACGCGAACGGTCGCTGACCAAGTTGACAAGGTCTTTGGGCAGACCGACCGATTGCAATGCCGTTTGCAGAGAAGCAACGATTGCCGAGCAGGACTCAAAACTTTCTTTACCGCCGCGCAAAACACTGACGTTGCCGCTTTTGAGTGCCAAGGCGGCCGTATCGGCGGCGACGTTGGGACGGCTTTCGAAAATGACGGCAACCACACCGAACGGAACCGAGATTTTTTGAATGGTCATGCCGTTTTGATGTTCGCGAGTTTCAATGACGTTGCCGACAGGGTCGGGTAGTTTGGCAATGTGGCGAATACCGTCTGCCATACCGACGATGCGGTCGGCGGTGAGTAATAAACGGTCGGACATAACCGAAGAAAGGTGCGTTGCTGCCGCCATATCTTTTTGGTTGGCGGTTAAAATGGCGGCGGTATCGGATACCAATTGGTCCGCCATAGCAAACAAAGCGCGATTTTTGGTATCGCTATCCAAAAGCGCAGCACAAGTCGCCAGGCTTTTGGCTTGTTGTAACATGACTAATTGATTGTTCATTTTTTCACCACAAAGTGTGTGCCAACACTTTTTCCTTCAAAGAAGTCGTACAGTAAAGACGGATTTTTACCGTTCATGATAATCATTTCGCAGCCGGCATCCAAACAAATTTTTGCCGCCTCTAACTTGGTTTTCATGCCACCGGTGCCGAGCATGGAGCCGGCGCCTTCGCCGAGTGCCATGATAGCGGGGGTGAGTTCTTCCACACAAGAAATCAGTTGTGCTGACGGGTTGGTGTGCGGGTCGGCGGTGTATAGGCCGTCGATGTCCGACAAGATAATCAATAAATCGGCAGTTACACTTTTAGCAACCAATGCCGACAGGGTATCGTTATCGCCGACTTTGATTTCATTGGTCGAAATAGAGTCGTTTTCGATGATAATCGGCAACACCTTAAATTCCAACAGACGATTGACCGTGTTGACAAAGTTTTGATGACGGTCGGCATGTGAAAAGTCATCGCCGGTGATAAGAATTTGGGCGATGGTGTGGTTGTAATCGGCAAACATTTTGTCGTACGTATACATCAGTTCGCATTGGCCGACAGCGGCTGCCGCTTGTTTGGTGGGCATGTCGGTCGGTTTTTCTTTGAGTGACATTTTGCCGACACCCATGCCGATAGCGCCCGAGCTGACCAAAATCAGTTCGTGCCCTTCGTTTTTGATGTCGCTGATGATTTTGCATAAGTTCTCGGTACTGCGAACATTCAAACACCCATTGGCGTGGGTGAGGGAAGAGGTGCCGATTTTAATGACAATACGCATTGTTTTTCCTTCTTTCCACCGTTATTGTTCGCGTTCTAACCAATTTGTTAGTTGCAATAAGCCTTCGCGGCTGCCTGAAACGAACAAGACATCTCCTTGCCGGAAAACATATTCCGGATGTAATGTTTCAAGAACCTGTCCGTTGTTTTCGAGGGCAATGATATTTTGACCGAAACGGCGACGAAAATTGACTTCTAACACGCTTTTTCCCACTAAGCACGGAGGAGCAGGCAGTTTGGAAATGTTGATTTTTTCGCTGAGTTGAATGAAATCCAACACCTTGGTGGTTTGCAATCGTCCTGCGAGGCGGATAGCCATATCGCGTTCCGGATACACAACCTCTGCACCCATTTTTTTTAAAATCTCGCCGTGGTCACTGCTTTTTGCTTTGGCAAGCACCAGCGGGATACCCATACTGACCAAATGCAAGGTGGCTAAAATAGAGGTGTCCAGTTGTTCGCCGATACACACAACGGCTACGTCACAATTTTGAATACCGGTTTCCTCTAACGATTTTTTATCTAAACTTTTAATCACCAACGCGTTTTCGGTGATTTCACGAAATTCGCGGATTTTATCTTCGTTTCGGTCCAGCACGATTAAATCCACGTCGTGGTCAGCCAATTCAAGGGCTAAGGCGGTGCCGAAACGACCGAGACCGATAATGCCGTAGGCCGGTTTTTCTTTTGAGTGTTTGAACATGGTATCGTCTCCTTTTTAGGTCGGCGGGAGCCGAGCCGATTTTTACAAGCGGATTTCTGTTCCGGTTGTGTTAAAATGCTTGTAAACCTTACCCGATAGCGAGGTTGCCTTCGGGATAACGGACGCGTTCCTCTCGCCCGAAATACCACAGCGTGGCAATGGTGAGCGGCCCGAGTCTGCCGATAAACATAATTGCAATGGATAACAATTTACTGTTGTCTGTCAACGAGGGGGTGATACCGGTAGACAAACCGACGGTGCCAAAAGCGCTGGTAGCTTCAAACAACAGTTCGTTCAGCGGGATGTTCGGTTCGAACACAGACAGCAAGAACGTGCCGAGAAAGATGACACATGCCGCCAACAAGGTGATGATGGAGGCTTTGTGGAACGCTTCTTTGGGAAGGGAATAGTGAAATGCTTTGCCGGTTTTGTTGGTGGCGGCGGTTTTGACACCCTGTAACAGTGCAAATACCGTGCTGGTTTTGATACCACCGCCGGTAGAACCGGGGGAAGCGCCGATAAACATAAGAATGGTGATGGTTAATAGGCCGGTTTGCGAAAATTTGCCGAGTGAAAACGTGGAGAAACCGGCGGTGCGAGCGGAAACGCTGCTGAAAAAAGCGCCGAGCCAGGAAATATCCTCGGTGGCTTTGATAAGCACCGTGCCAAGTGCTAACAAAATAATGCTGACAGACAGTACGACTCTGGCGTGCATGGAAAGTTTTTTAAAGCGGCATTTTTTCTCCCACAATTCCCGAATCACCAGAAAGCCGATACCGCCGAAAAAGACTAAACCGCAGGTGAGGAGATTGAGCGCGACGTTGTCTTGATAAGGAATCAGGCTTTGAAAATTACCGAGAATATCAAAGCCGGAGCTGTTGAACGCCGCTATTGAGTGAAACAAGCTGATGCCGGCAGCTCTGAGTGGTGGATAGTCTTTTACAAAGACAAAGAAAGAGAGAAAAGCGCCGGCAAGTTCAAACATAACCGTCGTGGCAAAAACGTTGCGCAGGAAAGGAGTAATCCCTTTGCCGGAACTGAGACTCATGGATTCTTGTACCAGCGTTCTGCCTTTGAAGTTGACCTTTTTACCCATGGCGAGTATTACACCAGCGCCGATGGCGGTGACACCCAAACCGCCAATTTGAATGAGAAAAGCCAGTATAATTTGACCGAAAACGGTAAACGTATCACCGGCGTCTACGGCAATGAGGCCGGTTACACAAACGGCGCTGGTAGAGGTATACAGCGAATCAATATACCGCAAGGTGACACCGTCTTGTATGCTGCACGGCAACATCAGCAAAGCCGAGCCGAGTAAAATGGTGAGAAAAAAACCAACGGCAATGATACGGCTGGGTGGTTGTTTACGTAAAAATTTTCGCAATACGGCATCTCCTTTCTGCGATAATGACGAAGCCCGACGACGAGCAAATGTCCTTAAAAAAATTTGATTTATTATACCATTAAGTATAATAGCGTGTCAAGTTTCGCACTACAAAAAAAGACTTTTAATTTGCTATGAAAAGTGGTATAATAGACACATACAACGGAAGGAGAACACAAGATGGCGGAATATGTATTAACCAAAGATAATTTTGAAGCAGAGGTATTGCAAGCGGACAAACCGTTTTTGATTGACTTTTGGGCGACTTGGTGTGGTCCGTGCCGTATGTTGGCGCCGATTGTGGAAGAGATTGCCGAAGAGTATGAAGGCACCTTAAAGGTAGGCAAAATAAATGTGGACGCAGAGCCGGAACTTGCCGAAGCGTTTCGCGTGTCCAGCATACCGATGCTGGTACTGGTTAAAGACGGCAAAATTGCCAACACCATGGTTGGATATCGGCCGAAAGCTGAAATTGTTGCAATGCTCCCCGAAAAAATGTAAAAGTTTGCTGAGTTCGGATTGACAAAAAGCGACAAATATGGTATCGTATAAATTGAAAAAGAAAACAAGAAATATCCTTTGCGACTGACGGGTAATGTGGAGCACCACAATGAAACAGAGGGTATCAAAAAGCCGACCGTCTGGGCGCACTTTACCTATGCTTTAGGAGAAGTGCACCCTTATTTTTTTGAAAAGAGGATGCATATGAAAAAGATTGCCATTATTATGGGAAGCGACAGTGATTTACCGGTGGTAAAAAAGGCTGTGGATATGTTAGCCGAATTCGGTGTGCCGTATGAGGTGCATGTTTTTTCAGCACACCGCACCCCTGCAGAAGCGGCACAGTTTAGCCGTGATGCACGCAAAAACGGTTTCGGTGCGATTATAGCGGCTGCCGGTATGGCGGCACATTTGGCCGGTGCGATTGCTGCCGGTACCACCTTGCCGGTGGTTGGGATTCCGATTGCTTCGGGTGCTTTAAACGGTGTGGATGCGTTGTATGCAACGGTGCAGATGCCGACGGGGATTCCCGTGGCAACGGTGGCAATTAACGGCGCTGCCAATGCGGCACTTCTTTGCATTCAAATGCTGGCGATTGAAGATGCTTCGCTTGCAGAAAAATTAGATGCCAAACGCCGTGCCGACAGCGAAGCGGTGCTCGCGAAAAATGCGAAAATTGAAGAGCAGTTCGCTTGATGAAATTGTTTGCAAAAAAAGATTAACATACAAAGGGGAAACAAAACATGAAAAAGGTTTACACAGGAAAAACGAAAGACGTATTTGCACTTGATAACGGCAATTATTTGCTGAAATTTAAAGACGATTGCACCGGCAAAGACGGTGTGTTTGATCCCGGTGAAAACGCTGTGGGTTTGACGATTGACGGTGTGGGTGATGTGAACCTGCGCATGTCGGTATATTTCTTTGAAAAATTAAAACAAGCCGGTATCAAAACGCACTACGTGAGTGCCGATTTGGAAAACACCACCATGGAAGTGTTGCCGGCTACCGTGTTCGGCAAAGGTTTGGAAGTGATTTGCCGTTACAAAGCGGTGGGTAGTTTTATCCGTCGTTACGGTGATTACATTGAAGAAGGCGCCGATTTGGACGCTTACGTGGAAATGACCTTTAAAAATGACGAAAAAGGCGATCCGCTGGTGACCAAAGATGCGTTGATTGCGTTGGGTGTTATGACCGACGAACAATACGAGACCACCAAAGATATGACCAAGAAAATCACCAAAATCGTTGCAGACGATTTGGCCGAAAAAGGTTTGGTTCTTTACGATATCAAATTTGAATTCGGGTTCTGCGGCAACGATGAAGTGGTGTTGATTGACGAAATTGCTTCCGGCAACATGCGTGTTTACAAAGATGGTCAATACATCGATCCGATGACGCTTTCCAAATTGTTTTTTGCATAATTAGGAGGTAAACCGTGGGCGGTTTTATAGGAATCACTGGCAAAACCGATTGCGTGCAAGACGTGTTTTTTGGGGTGGATTATCATTCTCACCTTGGAAAATATCGTGCAGGCATGGCTTCGGTGGACATCGAAAAAGGGTTTCAACGGGAAATCCATAACATTGAGAATTCACCGTTTCGTACGAAGTTTGACAACATTGCTTCGCGGCTTGCAGGTAAGGCGTGCATTGGGTGTATCAGCGATGCCGATACACAGCCGCTGTTAATTCGTTCGAAGTTCGGGATTTATGCGATTATGCTTGTCGGTGTGATTAACAACGACAAGGAACTGGTAGACGAGTATTTGCAAGGCAGTGCCGGTATTTTTCAATGCATGAGCGGTAATCGTGTGAACTCCACCGAAATTATCGCGGCGTTGATTGAAAAGAAAGATTCGCTCGCCGAGGGAATTCGGTATGCTTGCGGGTTAGTAGACGGTTCGGTTTCGCTGTTGCTCCTCAAAGAAGACGGACATTTGGTGGCGGCACGTGACAAGTGCGGACGACTGCCGGTACATATCGGCAAGCGTGACGATGCGTTTTGTGTGAGTTTTGAGTCGTTTGCGTTTGAAAAGTTGGGTTTTGAATCGTATTGTGAACTCAAAGCCGGTGAAGTTGTGGAATTGTCCCCCGAGGATATGACCGTGTTATACGAGGGAACCGACGACATGAAAATCTGCGCATTTTTGTGGACGTATTACGGATATCCCAATGCTTCTTACGAGGGCATCAACGTTGAAATGATGCGCATGCGCAACGGTGAGATTTTGGCACGTCAAGAACGCGAAAACGGAACGTTGCCGCAGGTGGACTACGTGAGTGGCGTGCCGGATTCCGGTACGCCGCACGCGATTGGGTATGCCAACGAAAGCGGCAACCGTTTTGCTCGGCCGTTTATTAAATACACACCGGCTTGGGCACGCAGTTTTATTCCCACCAACCAAGAGGAACGCAACAAGATTGCAAAGATGAAGCAAGTTCCCGTAAACGAGTTGATTCGTGACAAAGACTTGCTGTTTGTGGACGACAGTATCGTGCGCGGAACGCAGTTGCGTGAAACGGTGGAATTTTTGTATAACAACGGTGCTAAATCGGTTCATATGCGTTCGGCTTGTCCGCCGATTATGTATGGATGTAAATATTTGAACTTTTCGCGGAACACCTCCGACATGGAGTTGCTGGCACGTACGGTGATTGCCGAGTTAGAGGGCGAACAAGGTTTTGCGTATGTTGACGAATATGCCGACGGAACAACCGAGCGCGGCAAAGCGTTGCGCAAAGCGATTTGTGAGAAGATGCATTTTGATTCGCTGGAATATCAAACCTTAGAGGGTATGATTGAAGCGATTGGTATTGACCCGTGCAAGGTGTGTACGTATTGTTGGAACGGAAAGGAATAAGATTATGAAAAACTCGAGATCCGAAAGTTATGCAGCCGCCGGTGTGGATATTACTGCCGGATACCGTGCGGTAGAATTGATGAAAGCGCACGTTGCCAGAACGTTGACGGCCGGTGTTTGCTCCGATGTGGGCGGTTTCGGCGGTTTGTTTGAACTGGACGTTGCCGGTATGGAAAAACCGGTGCTCGTTAGCGGTACCGACGGTGTCGGCACCAAACTGAAATTGGCATTTTTGCAAGACAAGCACGACACGGTGGGTATCGACTGTGTGGCAATGTGTGTCAACGATATTATTTGCTGTGGTGCCAAACCGTTGTTCTTCTTGGACTACATTGCCTGCGGCAAAAACGTGCCGGAAAAGATTGCGGCGATTGTTTCGGGTATTGCCGAAGGTTGTGTGCAAAGTGATGCGGCGATTATCGGCGGCGAAACAGCGGAAATGCCGGGCTTTTATCCGGTGGACGAATACGACCTTGCCGGCTTTGCGGTAGGTGTTGTTGACAAGAAAAAGATTTTGAACCCTGCTTCGATGGAAGAAGGCGACGTGGTGATTGCGTTGCCGTCGAGCGGTGTACATTCCAACGGTTTTTCGTTGGTGCGTAAAGTGTTCGGTATCGGTGAAAACGATATTTCCAAACCGATGGCAGAACTCGGCGGAAAATCGGTGGGCGAAGTGTTGCTTACTCCCACACGCATTTATGTGAAACCGGTGCTTGCTTTGTTAGAGCAAGTGACGGTGCGTGCGATTTCGCACATCACCGGCGGTGGTTTTTATGAAAATATTCCGAGAAGTTTGCCCGATGGTTTCGGTGCGAAAATCAACAAAGCTGCGTTGCGGATTTTGCCGATTTTCGACTTGATTGCCAAAGTGGGTAATATTTCAGAGCGCGATATGTTCAACACCTTTAACATGGGTGTTGGCATGAGCATTGTCGTGAAAAAAGACGAGGCCGAAAAAGCACTTGCCGTGCTCAAAGAAAACGGCGAAGATGCGTATATCATCGGCGAAATTATCAAAAGCGACGAGGGCGTTGTTTTTTGTTGAGGTGCAGTATGAAACGTGATATCAACATTGCTGTGTTGGTTTCCGGCGGCGGCACCAATTTGGCGGCGTTAATTGGCGCAGAGAAAAGCGGCGACTTGCACAGCGGAAAATTGGCGTTGGTGGTGTCTAACAAAGCCGATGCTTATGCGTTACAGAGGGCGGCGGATGCCGGTATTCCTACCGCGGTGGTACAGCGCAAGATTTTTGCCGACAAAGCGGCCTTTGAAGATGCTATTTTAGCGGTGTTGGACGAGCATCACATTGATATGATTGTGTTGGCAGGGTTTATGTGCATTTTGAGCGAACGGTTTACCCGCCGATACGATAAACGAATACTTAACGTTCACCCTTCGTTGATTCCCTCGTTTTGCGGGGAAGGTTTTTACGGACTCAAGGTGCACGAAGCGGCGTTGGAATACGGTGTGAAGGTTACCGGAGCGACGGTACATTTTGTTAACGAAGTTCCCGACGGCGGCGAGATCATTTTGCAAAAAGCGGTGGAGATTCTCCCCGATGACACGCCGGAAACGTTGCAACGACGTGTGATGGAACAAGCAGAATGGAAGATTTTGCCGCAGGCAACCGAATTGGTGGCGGCAAAACTGGCAAAGGAGAAAGACGTATGAACATCTATGAAGTGAAAACTATGGGCGAACGCATTGCCGGCAATCCTTACGTGGGTCGCGGTATTGTGATTGGTAAAACCTGTGACGGCAAACGTGCCGCTACTGCCTATTTTATTATGGGTCGCAGCGAAAACAGCCGCAACCGTGTGTTTACGAAAAAAGACGGTGCGGTGTTTACCGAACCGTTTGATGCTTCCAAAGTGGAAGATCCGTCGTTGATTATTTATGCGGCGGTGCGTGAAATTGACAACAAGTTGATTGTGACAAACGGTGACCAAACCGACACGATCTACAATTTTGTCAAAGAGGGTAAATGTTTCGGTTCGGCACTTAAAACGCGTGAGTTTGAACCGGACGCGCCGAACTTTACACCGCGTATCAGCGGTATGATGACCTTTGCCGAAAACGATTTTGCTTACAAAATGAGCATTCTCAAAAGTTTGGATGCCGAGGGCAGCGATTGCGCACGGTATACGTTTGATTATCCGTCCAAAGCAGGTTTGGGACATTTTATCCACACCTACGTGACCGACGGTAACCCGATTCCGACGTTCCAAGGCGAACCGGAACGCGTGGCGATTCCCGATTCGATTGACGAGTTTGCGGCGGATATTTGGGAAAATTTGAACGACGATAACAAGATTTCCTTGTACGTGCGGTACGTGGATTTGACGGACGGCAGTATCGAGGAACGTTTGATTAATAAAAACGGCGCGGAGGGATAACTGATGAATGAATTTGCTTTAAAATACGGGTGTAACCCGAACCAAAAACCGGCGCGTATCTTTATGGCAGACGGCAGCGAGCTGCCGGTGCAAATTTTGAACGGTAAGCCGGGATATATTAACTTTTTAGACGCGTTTAATGCGTGGCAGTTGGTAAAAGAACTCAAAGAAGCGTTGGGTTTGCCGGCGGTGACATCGTTTAAACACGTCAGCCCGACTTCCGCGGCGGTGGGTGTGCCGATGTCGGATACGCTCAAAAAAGCCTGCTTTGTGGAAGATGTCGCAGGGTTAGACGAATCGCCGCTCGCACTCGCGTATGCACGCGCCCGCGGTACCGACCGTATGTGCTCGTTTGGTGACTGGGTAGCGTTGTCTGATGTGTGTGACGTGACAACGGCGAAACTCATTAAACGCGAAGTGTCTGACGGTGTGATTGCACCGGGTTACGAGCCGGAAGCGTTGGAAATTTTGAAAGCCAAACGCAAGGGCGGTTACAACGTGGTGCAAATTGACCCCGATTACGTTCCCGACCCGATTGAAAGAAAGCAAGTGTACGGTATCACCTTTGAACAAGGCCGTAACGAATTCAAGATTGAAGAAGCGTTACTCGAAAACGTGGTAACGGCTAACAAAACGTTGCCCGAAGCGGCAAAACGTGATTTGATTTTGGCGTTGATTACGCTCAAATACACGCAATCCAACTCGGTTTGCTTTGCTTTTGACGGACAAGCCATCGGTGTTGGAGCCGGTCAACAATCGCGTGTGCACTGCACGCGGTTAGCAGGCGGCAAAGCCGATACGTGGTTCTTGCGTCAACACGAAAAAGTGTTGGCTTTGCCGTTCCTCGATACCTTGGGTCGTCCGGAACGCGACAATGTCATTGACGGTTACATCAATAAAAACGAAGAAGACGTGTGTGCCGACGGCAACTGGCAAAAATATTTTAAGACCCGTCCCGAACCGTTGACCGATGCCGAAGCTCGTGCTTTCTTGGATACGATTTCGGGTGTGGCGCTGGGTAGTGATGCCTTTTTCCCGTTTGGCGACAACGTGGAACGCGCGTTTAAGAGCGGTGTTTCGTACATTGCACAACCGGGTGGTTCGATTCGTGACGATTTGGTGATTGAAGCGTGCAACAAGCACGATATGGTGATGGCATTTACCGGTATGCGGTTGTTCCATCATTGATTGAAAAACATAGGAGAGAGAGCATGAAGCTGTTGGTTGTGGGCGGCGGTGGCCGCGAACACGCGATTATAAAGAAGTTAAACGAAAATAAGACGGTGGAAAAAATCTACGCGTTACCCGGTAACGGCGGTATCGCAGCAGATGCCGAATGCGTGCCGATTGGGGCAAAGGATATTGACGGGATTGTACGGTTTGCTGTGGAAAATCACATTGATTACGCAGTGGTCGCTCCCGACGATCCGTTGGTGCTCGGTGCGGTGGACCGCTTGAACGAAGTGGGAATTCCGTGTTTTGGGCCGACCGCCAATGCGGCGATTATTGAGGGCAGCAAAGTGTTCTCCAAAAATTTAATGAAAAAATATGCCATTCCGACGGCACGGTACGAGGTGTTTGACGCTGCCGACAAGGCAGAAGAATATCTGAAAACCGCACCGATCCCGACGGTGATTAAAGCCGACGGTTTGGCGCTGGGTAAAGGCGTTATTATTGCGTTTACCCGAGAAGAGGCTTTGGAAGCGGTGTCGTCAATTATGCGTGATAAGCAATTCGGCGACAGCGGTAGCCAAATTGTGGTGGAAGAATTTTTGGAAGGACCGGAGGTTTCGGTGCTGGCATTTACCGATGGCGAAACCGTAGTGCCGATGGTGTCTTCTATGGACCACAAGCGTGCCGGTGACGGCGATACGGGGCTGAATACCGGCGGTATGGGTACGGTGGCTCCAAATCCGTATTATACCGAGGACATTGCCGAATTGTGTATGGAAACGATTTTCTTGCCCACGATTCGCGCGATGAAGAACGAGGGCAGAACGTTTAAAGGTTGTTTGTATTTCGGTTTGATGCTGACAAAAGACGGCCCGAAAGTGATTGAATACAACTGTCGTTTTGGCGACCCTGAAACGCAGGTGGTGTTGCCGCTTCTGGAAAGTGATTTATTGACTGTGATGCAAGCGGTGACAAATGGAATATTAGCCGAACAAACAGTGAAGTTTTCCAAGGGACATGCCGCTTGCGTTGTGATGGCCTCCAAAGGATATCCGCA
>JAGBSU010000067.1 GCA_017631705.1 Clostridia bacterium
ATTGCTGAGAATATTCGTTCGTTTTCAGATATTCATGTACAAGTCGGGTCTTTGGATATCACCTTATACCGTGATGATTTACAAACCGCGCAAATCGACCCGATTATAAACGGCACCAAAATCGACTTTTCAATTAAAGATAAAACCGTTGTTTTAGTGGACGATGTTATTTATACCGGTCGTACCGTTCGCGCCGCGATGGATGCTTTAATGGAATATGAGCGGCCGAAACGCATTCAGTTGGCGGTTTTGATTGACCGTGGCCATCGTGAATTGCCGATTCGCGGTGATTTTGTCGGGAAAAATCTTCCCACCTCTCGCAAAGAGGTAATCGGTGTTAGCGTTCCGGAAATTGATGGTTGCATGGGCGTTTCTATTTACAGCGATATATAAAGAAAGAGCGTGTCAAGGTTAAACACTTGACACGCTCTTATTCTTCTTGAAGATATTTTTGACGCGTAGCAATACCGCCGCGAATATGTCGTTCCGCTTTATTAATGTCTAATACTTGCCGTACTTCAACATATAACTGCGGATTGACATTTTGCAAGCGGTCGGACACATCTTTATGTACGGTGCTTTTACTGATTTTAAACACCTTTGCAGCAACTCTCACGGTGGCACCTGTGTCTAAAATGTACTCACCAAGACGAATTGCTCGTTTTTCGACGCTTTCGTTCACACCATCAACTCCCGGAAAGGATTAGTACAGTGTATGAACGAAACGTCTGTTTTATGTTACTTTAAAGTAACAATTCCGTTATCCAACATAGATTGTGCCGCTGACAAAATACCGATTTTACCGGAATGGTAGTTAAGACCGCCTTGCATATATACGGCGAACGGCTCGCGAAGCGGTGCATCGGCTGATAATTCAATCGAGGAGCCCATAGTAAAGGTACCTGCCGCCATAATCACCTGATTATCGTAACCGGGCATATCCGACGGCTCGGGAGCTACAAATGCGTCAATGGGGGAACCGCTTTGAATACCACGGCAAAACGCAATCAATGCCTCGGCATTTTTAAGGCAAGCGGTTTGAATTATATCGGCACGGATTTCATCATAAGAAGGCGAGCAAGTATAGCCCATGGATTGCAACAAGGCAGAGGAAAACACCGCTGTTTTCATAGCTTCCCCTACCACATGCGGTGCATGAAATAATCCCATAAACAAGGTGCGGTTATGACCGAGCGATGCTCCTACCTCGCGTCCCAATCCGGGAGTGGTTAAGCGATAAGCACATTGTTCCACCAAATCGTGTCTGCCGCAGATATATCCACCGTTTTCTGCGATGCCGCCACCGGGATTTTTAATCAATGAACCGGCTAATAAATCGGCACCGACAGCGGTCGGCTCTATTTTTTCGGCAAATTCGCCGTAGCAGTTATCCACAAACACGATGGCATCGGGGTGAACAGAACGGACCGCTTTGATAATCTCCCCTATTTTTTCTACGGTAAGCGAGGGGCGTAAAGTATATCCGCGAGAACGCTGAATATGAATGGCCTTGATTTTCGGTTCTTGCTGTAAGG
>JAGBSU010000068.1 GCA_017631705.1 Clostridia bacterium
ATGTACGGTGTGCTGACACCGTCTTTTTTGATTTTCGCGTTAATGACAAGGTTCGGAGAATTCGTAGACACCGTTGCCAAGTATACCGTACCGGGTTTTAAGCCGGTCAGCGTTTGCGTCACCGCCGAGGCGTTCGTCATGGCAAGTGCACCGGAATTTGCCACACCGACATTCGGTACCACAGTAGCGTTTTCCAAAGTCCAAGAGGTGTCACCTTCAATGTCAAAGGTGCCGTTTTTGATGAATGCCTCATCGCCGACCACCGTTACCACCGATTGAGCCGTCACCGGCACACCGGTCGAAGTCGGGATGAAAACGGTAACGGTTGCCGTACCGGCACCCACCGCCGTAATGGCACCGTTGTTCACGATTACCACATTTTCGTTGCTGGAGTCCCAAGTCATAAAGTTAGTGTTGGCATTCGTGGGAGTAGTCATCAACAAGTAGATGTGCTTTTGGCCCGGCAACATTTGTAACGTCGGCGGATTGATGTTGGCACAAGTAGTATCCACACCGGAATCGTACATCCGAATATCAATGCTGTCTATCACGACATCGTCCTGCATCGTGGTTTCCATCAACACATTAATACACAATTGATAGTCCGATTTTTTGAAAGTTGCAGGAGCCTTGAAGATTTTTTCAATCGTGGTCCATTCACCCTTGGTACCCTCCAACCAAAACGCACCGCAACCACCGAAAAAGCACAGTTCGTGCACCCTCTTAGTCGTTACACTTGACTTATACCGAATGGAAAGTTTGTAACTATTGTTCGGTATGAGCACAATAGCCGGACCTTTGTAATAGTTCTCACCCGTGGTCAGCAAGCGGAAACCGTTGGTACCGTTTTCGCCGATACCCTCGTACACGCCACTTTGGTTGCTTTCTTGTTCTTCAGCATCCTTGCATCCCCAAGCAATATTGTTTTCAGAAAAATCACCGCCGACAAGTAATTCACCGTAAGCACTCACCTTCACGGCACATTCTGCCGAAAGGGTGCCATTGGTCACGGTAATAGTTGACGTGCCGTCGGCGACAGCGGTCACCTTACCGGTGCTATCCACGGTAGCCACCGTCTCATCAGAAGAATTCCAAGTAATGGTTCCCACCGAAGTATCGGCAGGTGTTGCCGTTACCGATAGCGTTTGATAGCCGTTCGGTATCAAATGCAATTCTGTCTTGCTCACCGTCAACCCCGTTGCCGGAACGGATTTCTCAAGTGTTTTCCGCATAATAATTCCTCCTAAAATTAATAATGACACCGATGGCAAAAAGCGCAAATAACTTCACCATTTTAGCACAATGTTACTTTACATCACGCCAAAACAGTTTGTCAATACTTTTATACCATTTATTAACAATAAAATGATTAAAGCTTTTTTTGTATACTTGGCTGTAATTTCCATCCTCACACAATCCCATTCGTTACCGTAGGGCGGGGGCTTGCTCCCGCCGCTTTCGCACAATCCCATTCGTTATTGTAGGGCGACACCTTGCTCCCGCCGCACCTGCGGTGAGCATTTCGCATAAACGGTGCGCCTATATTTTTTTGTGTAATTTACGGCGACACCTTGCTCCCGCCGCCTTCGCACAATCCCATTCGTTATTGTAGGGCGGGGGCTTGCTCCCGCCGCAC
>JAGBSU010000069.1 GCA_017631705.1 Clostridia bacterium
ACATTGGGATTTCCTGCTAAGGCAATAATTTTTTCCTCATCACTTACACGCTCAATGTGTAAGCCGTTATCAATCGCGTGAATGCCACCGGATGATTGTGTCAATCCCATAGAGTTTTCTCCTCTTCTATCGAAATGTCAACGGTACGGCAATCCTCACGGCGAATGGCAATTACCGCACCGCGTATTAAAAAGGCAAGCGGGTCGCCGGCAGGACTTTTGCCGATACATTCCACCACCGTATTTTCAATTAAACCGATATCCAATAATCGACGGCGGATATTACCTACTGTATGCAACCGTTGGACAATACCGCACCGCCCGACGGGTAGTTTGTCTAAACTAAATGTTGTATTCATTTCTTCGCCTCGCAAGAATCAGACTCTATTATCATGGTATGCATCAGAAGGATTCCTGTGCTAAATTTGCGGACAAGGATTGACGAGTGGGAAGGAATGGTGTAAAATAAGAGCATGAGTTTTTGAAAAAAGAAAGGGACATGATCATGGCTCGAAAAAAACATGCCGCTAAACGAAAAAATACATGGTTAACTTCTCGCTTGTGGATTGTTCTGGCGATTGTATTGGTAGCAGCAATCGTTGTCGGTGCTGTGGCACTGGTGCTTTCCGGAAAAGGAATCGGGAACAAAGGCCCCAACACCACAACCACCACACAAACCACCACGACCGGTCCTCGTGAGCCGAAATTGATAGCCACGGCCACGGTGGGAAGTTCCGGTGATGTGATGATTCACAACGGCGTGAGAAAGAGTGCACAAACCGCTAACGGTTTTGATTTCACCTATTGTTTTGAGAATTTGATGCCGTACGTGCAAAAAGCCGATTACGCGGCGGCAAACATTGAGTTTTCGGTAGCGACGGGTACAAACTATTCTTCGTTACCGTTTCGTGTTCCTGCCTCGGTGGTGACGGCGCTTGCCAAAACTGGTTATGACCTTGGTGTGACCGCTAACAACCATATCGGCGACGGTGGTTCGACCGGTTTGAAGAAAACGCTGGAAACCTTAACGGCAGAAGGCATGGACCATACCGGTACTCGCCTGAATTCGACGGATAAGCGTTATTTGGTGAAGGATATCAACGGTATCAAAATCGGCTTTTTGAATTATTCGTACAGCGGTGGCAGTAATCGTTTCAGCTACGATAACTTATCGGCGTTTTATACGGATGTGGAAACGCTGATGAACGATATGCACGCCGAGGGTGCCGAACTGGTGTATCTGTATATTCATTGGGGCGATGAGTATTTCGTAAAACCCAATAACCAACAAAAAGAAATGGCACAAAAGTTGTGTGCTTTGGGCGTTGATGTCATTATCGGCGGTCATCCGCATAAAATTCAACCGTTGGAACTCATTACCGACGAAACAACCGGCAACAAAACCATTTGCCTGTATTCTGCCGGTAACTTGTTGTCCGGTCAGCAAATCGAATGTATGTCCGGCGGTACCAGGGCAAACAGTCCGCACCGTTTCCAAGACCCTCCGTCTGCCGGTTGTAATTATCCCGATGTACCGGAACGTGACAAAGATACCCACCGTTTAGAGCACGGTGAAAACTGTAACGATAACGGACATACGGAGGATGGTTTGATTTTCTATGTCACCGCCGGCCGATACGAGGACGGCACGGTGATGATTACCGGTGTCGATGCTGTGCCGGTTTGGTGTATGGGCCGCGGTATCAAACTGAATAAGGTGGATGCCAGAAATACATACTTTGATAAATATATCTTGGTACCGTTGGAAAAGGGTCAGGATTGGAAAACCAAATTCGGACTCAGTGATTTTGAAAACACCGAAGCCGGCTATTCCTATGACCGCACTATGAAACTGGTGGGAGACGGCATGGCGTCAATTAATGCCGATTGTACGGCACGATTGGATAAATTCATTGCGGAGTTTAAGCAAGCACAATTAACAACAACGACTACCGCACAAGGCTGATACGCCGAAAGTGCCATCTTAAAGCAGTTGCTCGGTAACGGGTAACTGCTTTTTTAGTGGGAATATTTTGTTCCTCTTCGGCATACGCTGTTGTGGGAGGAATGCCGATGTTTTGCAGAATTACGGACATGCACGACAAGGAAGTTATCAACATTTGTGACGGAATGCGGCTCGGTTGTGTGGACGATGTGGAGATTGATACGTGTACAGCACAACTGACAGCGCTGGTGATTTACGGAAAACCGAAGTGTTTTGGATTGCTCGGGCACGAAGAAGATATCGTGATTTGCTGGAAAGATATTGAGGTTATCGGTGAACAAACCATATTGGTAAATCACCCGTTACCGCTTTGCCCGACGGGGAATAGTAACCGAAAACGGAGGGGTAGTATTCTCGGTGGAATTTTTGGTGGCGGAAATTAAAAAAATTTTAAAAAAGACTTGCTATTTTTAAACGTTTATGCTACAATACTACGGCATAATGCATACGGGTAATTTTGCTCCGGCGGTGTCACCTACGGTGATTCCGGAGATGCGGTTAAAAATTTGTAATTAACCGTCAGTTCCCGTAGAGGTTAAAACCAAGGAGGATTTCACATGTCAGTCGTATCCATGAAACAGTTGCTGGAAGCCGGTGTCCATTTCGGCCACCAAACCCGCCGCTGGAACCCCAAAATGGCGCCCTACATTTTTACCGAGCGCAATGGTATTTATATCATTGACTTGCAAAAAACGGTGCGCAAGCTCGAAGAGGCTTATGCTTTCATTCGTGATGTGTCTGCCGAGGGCAAAACCGTTCTGTTTGTCGGTACCAAAAAACAAGCACAAGATTCCGTTGCTGAAGAAGCTGTCCGTGCCGGTGCATACTTTGTAAATGCTCGCTGGTTGGGCGGTATGCTCACCAACTTCCGCACCATTCGCGGCCGCATTGCTCGTTTGAAGCAACTCAAAGCCATGTCGGAAGACGGTACGTTTGATCTGCTCCCCAAAAAGGAAGTTATCAAACTAAACCATGAAATCGAAAAATTGGAAAAATTCTTAGGCGGCATTAAAGGTATGGACAAAATCCCCGGTGCCTTGTTCATTGTCGACCCGCGTAAAGAAAAGATTGCTGTTGCCGAAGCAAAGAAATTGGGTATTCCGATTGTTGCTATCGTTGACACCAACTGCGATCCCGACGATGTCGATTATGTCATTCCGGGTAACGACGATGCTATCCGTGCTGTCAAACTGATTGCCGGTGCTATGGCGAGTGCCATCATTGAAGGCCGTCAAGGCGAGCAAGATGCTCCTGCCGAAGAAACTGCTGAAGAAGTCACTGAAGAAGTCGCCGAAGAAGCAGCCGCTGAATAAAATTACATTGCATAGATTGCAAGGAGGAATAGAATAT
>JAGBSU010000005.1 GCA_017631705.1 Clostridia bacterium
ACCTTCACCATGGAAGGTGGTAGCATTGTAGGCAACACGGTGTCAGGATACGGTGGCGGTGTGTACCAATGGGGCACCTTCTCCATGAACGGTGGCAACATTGTGGACAACACGACGACGACCCGGGGTGGCGGTGTATACAACCGTAGTGGCACCTTCTCCATGACAGGTGGCAACATTGCAGACAACACGGCGGATGAGGATGGTGGCGGTGTGTACAACTACTCTGACTCTGGCACCTTCACCATGGAAGGCGGCGGTATAAAGGACGAGATTTATAAATTCAATAGTACCGTTTCAATTAAAGGCGGCTATTTCGGAACAAAAGCCAAAAACAGCATAAAATCAGGTTGGTTGGGCGAAGGTGTCTCAATTGGCGAAAATGACGGTAGCAATGCGACCTATCCGAAGAGTGACTTCCCGTATATGATTGGGCAACAGGTTGAGCCATATATTCTTAAAACCATACCCAATGGCCAACCATCCCGAATAACCGACTTGAAAACATTTAATGCCCTTAGCAGCGATGGTGCTACATACAAGCTGTTGCGGAATGTGGAACTTGTAAACGGCACCTTAACCGTACCCGTAACTGCCTCAGTTACCTTGGACCTGAACGGTTTTGTCCTCAAAGGTACGGGGAATACCGGTGTTATAAACAACAACGGTAAACTCACAATTATAGACAGCAATCCTACGGCGGTGCATAAGTACAGCAAGGGTAGCGACGGTCTTTACACATGGGATGATACCAACGGTACCATTACATTGAAGGGCGGTGCCATTACCGGTGGGGGCGGTGTAAATTCCACCGGGGGTACTAATTACAAAGTAGCAGGTCCCAGTTACAGTCAAATTAGAACTACAGTGAATTACTGTGGCGGTGTATTCAACAGTGGTACAGTAATCATAAATAGCGGCAATATTGTGGGTAATAGCACAATCGACGGCAACGGTGGAGGTGTAACTAACAACGGCGGCACTTTCACCATTAACGGCGGTTCAATTGTGGGCAATAAGGCAAAAAACGGCGGCGGTATAAGCAACAGTGGAAATGCAATTATGAACGCCGGCAATATTACAAACAACACGTCCACAGGCAATGGAGGCGCTATATATAACGATAGAAACACATTTACCATGAGAGGTGGCTCCATCACAGACAACAAAGCAGCAACAGGTGCTGGTGTGTACATCGGAAACGCTGCCACTGCGTCATTCACTATGGAAGACGGCGGTCTGAAGGATGCCATTAAGAATGCCGGTTCCGGTTCCGTCTCTATTTCCGGTGGGTATTTCGGAAACGCTGCCATAACCAGCATTAACGAATCCTGGTTACCGGAAGGCGCCAAGTTCGTAAACAACTCCGGTACGGATGCACAATATTCTACCAATGACTTCACGACTCAACTGGACTGGGGATATATTCGTGTATCACCACCAAATGAAGAGTCGTATTTCGTTCGTGACTTGTCTACATTTAAGACACTGGAAACCAACAACGCTGTATATAAATTGCTGAAAAACGTTCAGCTTTTAAACGATCTTACTGTACCCGAAAACGTCACCGTTACCTTGGACTTAAATGGCTTTGTTCTTAAAGGAACCGGAAGTGACGACGTTATAGTCAATGACGGCAATCTTACTATTACAGACAGCTTCCCTAGTGCGATGCATAAATACACAGTGAATGACGATGGTAAATATATCTGGGATGATGTATATGGCACAATTACCCTAACCGGCGGTGCCATTACCAGCAGCTCAGATGACAACTCTAGAGGTATATTTAATACAAACGTATTAAATATGAACGGTGGCAACATTGTGGGTAACAGCGGAAGAGATGGCGGTGGTGTTGCAAACGGCGCCCGCAATATGGGTTCAAATGAATTTGCCGGTCTGGCAAAATATAGATACGGTACCTTCACCATGAAAGGCGGCAATATTGTGGGTAACACGGCGACAAGATGCGGCGGCGGTGTAGATAGTTATCGTAATACCACTTTCATAATGGTAGGCGGTAGCATTACCAACAACACCGGATACGAATCCGGTGGTGGTGTATACATCAGTAATGGCGCTACATTCACAATGGAAGGCGGCAGCATTACCAATAACTTTGTTGGCAAGCATACCGATGTTGCTGCTTCAACTTTAAACGGTTATGGAGGCGGTGTATCCATCGACTCTGGCACGTTTACGATGAAAGGTGGCAATATTGTTGGTAACACGGCGACAAATGGTGGTGGCGGTGTGTACATCTCTGATGGCACCACATTCACAATGAACGATGGTACCATTATGGATAACGTTACACTTGAGCATGTCAAGGACGGTACGTACAATATAACCACCGGCACGTTCACCATGAAGAACGGTGAGGTTAAAGATGCTGTTA
>JAGBSU010000070.1 GCA_017631705.1 Clostridia bacterium
ATTACCAAAAACGGTGAACTGTATAATGTTGATGGCAATGGCAACCGCGTGGCAGCGCTTTGCTATGGCCCCAAAAAAGTGATTTTGGTGGTTGGCTGTAATAAGATTGTCGATGACTTACCGGCGGCTGTTAAACGTGTAAAAACGGTTGCTGCACCGCTGAATGCACGTCGTTTACACTGCCAAACACCGTGTGCTGAAACCGGTCATTGTCTTTGCCCGGATTCGCTAAGCAGCATGGACGGTTGCGCTTCTCCCGGTCGTATTTGCGGTATGGGTGTAGTCACCGGCAGACAACGCAACAAAGGACGTATTCACGTTATTTTGGTGGGTGAATCGCTCGGGTATTAAATCAAAAATCATTACGAATCCCCTGCCGAGTGAAGATAAAAAACGCGTTTTTTATCTTCACTCGGCATACTATATATGGTGTTTTTGAAAAAAATAAATCAATTTTTTTAGAAAATATTTGATTTTTAGAAAAAGTATGATATACTGTATAATATAGGGTATATTAACTGTCATAAACCTAAACTTTGAGGAGTGGGTTTTTTGGATAAATATCGTATTGAAGGCGGTCGTTCACTACAGGGTGAAGTATGCATCAGCGGTGCTAAAAATGCCGTTGTTGCCATTTTGCCGGCGGCAGTATTGGCAAACGGTGTTTGCCGTATTGAGAATATTCCGAATATTGCCGATGTGAATACAGCATTGGAAATTTTATCGTCCTTGGGTGCTTTGGTGCGTCGTTTGGACAAGCACACGGTTGAAATTGATTCCCGTACTATTGTTACCCAAACCGTACCGCACGATTTAGCAAAAAAAATGCGTGCATCGTATTACTTCATTGGTGCACTTTTGGGTCGTTTTGGCAAAGCAAACGTTCCCATGCCGGGCGGTTGCTATTTCGGTGTTCGCCCGATTGACCAACATTTAAAAGGCTTTACTTGTTTGGGTGCCAAAGTCCTTCCGTTAAAAAACGGTATGATTGAGGCTCACGCCGAGGCGCTTACGGGTAGCTCCGTATATTTGGATATGGTTTCGGTCGGCGCAACGGTTAACATCATGTTAGCGGCTGTGTACGCTAAGGGTGTAACGGTTATCGAAAACGCCGCTAAGGAACCGCATATCGTTGATTTGGCAAACTTCTTAAACTCAATGGGTGCGGATGTTCGCGGTGCCGGCACCGATGTTATCAAAATATACGGTGTCGAGCACTTGTATGGCACTACTTATTCCATTATTCCCGATCAAATCGAAGCCGGCACCTATATGGCGGCGGCTGTCGCTACCGGTGGTAATGTTTTGGTGAAAAATGTTATTCCTAAGCACTTGGAATCCATCACTGCCAAATTGCAAGAAATGGGTGCGGAGATTGAGGAATTTGATGAAGAAATTCGCGTTTCTTCCAACGGTAAATTATCTCATTGTAACGTGAAAACGATGCCCCATCCCGGTTTCCCGACGGACATGCAACCGCAAGCGGCGGTATTGCTTTCGTTGGCAGAGGGGACAAGCATTATCAACGAAAGTGTTTGGGAAAATCGTTTCCGTTATGTGGACGAACTTCGTCGCATGGGTGCCGATATTCAAGTAGACGGTAAGTTAGCCGTGGTTCAAGGTGTACCGCAACTCAATGCCGCTCCCGTAAAGGCAAGTGACTTGCGTGCTGGTGCCGCTATGGTGATTGCCGCCTTGGCTGCCAAAGGGGAAACC
>JAGBSU010000071.1 GCA_017631705.1 Clostridia bacterium
ACCTACAGCACTTGCTGATATATCTATGCACTATTGCCCCGGTTGTACTCACGGTATCATTCACCGTTTGGTCGCCGAAGTAATGGACGAACTCGGTATTGAAGGCAGAACCATCGGTATCGCACCGGTTGGTTGCTCGGTTATGGCCTACGATTATTTTGCTTGTGACATGATTGAAGCCGCGCACGGTCGTGCTCCGGCTGTGGCTACGGGTGTGAAACGCTCCGACCCGAACAACATTGTTTTCACCTATCAAGGTGACGGTGACTTGGCTTCGAGTGGTATGGCGGAAACGGTACACGCCGCCGCCCGTAACGAAAACATCACCGTGATTTTCATCAACAATGCGATTTACGGTATGACCGGCGGTCAGATGGCTCCCACTTCCCTGCCAGGTCAGGTGACGCAAACTTCACCATATGGTCGTGACGTTAACCATTGCGGTTTCCCGATTCGTGTGTGCGAAATGTTGTCACAATTGGAAGGCCCAGAATATTTGGAACGCGTTACCGTCAACTCGGTGCAAAACGTGAAAAAAGCAAAGAAAGCTATTAAGAAAGCTTTTGAAAACCAAGTGAACAACAAAGGTTTCTCTTTGGTAGAAGTACTTTCCACTTGCCCGACCAACTGGGGTATGACTCCGGCTAATGCCTTAAAGTGGATTGATGAAAAAATGATTCCCTACTACCCGCTGGGGGTATACAAAGACCGTTCGGCAGAATAAGAGGTGGCACGATGAATACAACACAATATTTATTTGCCGGTTTCGGCGGACAAGGTATTTTGTTTTCGGGAAAATTCTTGGCATACAAAGGTCTGACCGATGGTGCTAACGTCAGTTGGCTCCCCTCCTATGGTCCGGAAATGCGCGGTGGTACCGCCAGTTGCGGTGTTATCATCAGCGACGAACCGGTTGGCTCGCCCATTGTTTCCAATCCCGACGTTTTGATTGCGCTCAACTTGCCGTCTTTGGACAGATACGAAGACAGCGTGGTTCCCGGCGGTATGATTTTCGTTGACTCCACCTTGATTGAACGCAAAATTAAGCGCACCGACGTGAAGGTGTTCTACATTCCCGCTACCAAATTGGCAGAGGAAAACAAATTCCCCACTTTGACCAACATGGTAGTTATGGGAAAAGTGTTACAAGCCACCAACGCTTTTGAAGACGAAGAAAGCGTAAAAGATGCGCTTAAAAAGGTGATTTCCGCTAAACGCAGCGACATGCTCGAAGTAAACTTAAACGCTTTGCGCTTAGGCAGAGATTATTAAGAAAGGCTATGATAGCATGAATATTAACGTTACGAATATTACTACTCCCTCGGCCAAACCGGCAAAAGATGCCGCTTTGGGTTTTGGTAAAATCTTTACAGACCACATGTTCCAAATGGAATATTCCAAAGAACAAGGTTGGCACGATGCCCGCATTATTCCGTTTGGCAAAATTGAGATTCATCCGGCTTCCACGGTGTTACACTATGGTTCCGAGATTTTTGAAGGCTTAAAAGCTTATCGCAAAGCCGACGGCAGCGTACAATTGTTCCGTCCTTTGGAAAACATTCGCCGTATGAACCGTTCGGCAGAGCGTATGTGCTTGCCCACCATTCCCGAAGAAGATGCTTTGGAAATTTTAACTAAGTTCATTGAGCACGAAAAAGATTGGGTTCCTTCCGAACCCGGTACTTCGCTGTACATCCGTCCGTTTATGTTCGGTAATGACGAATCGTTGGGTGTGCACGCCGTGCACAATGCAACGTTTATGATCATCACTTCACCTGTCGGCAGTTATTATCCCGAAGGCATCAATCCGGTGAAAATCATGATTGAATCCGAAGACGTTCGTGCTGTTCGCGGTGGTACCGGTGAAGCCAAATGCGGTGGTAACTATGCCGCCAGCAACCGTGCCGGCGAACGTGCCGCACAACAAGGCTATTCGCAAGTGTTGTGGCTCGACGGTGTGGAACGCAAATACATTGAAGAAGTCGGTGCTATGAACGTGATGTTCAAAATTGCCGGCGAAATTGTCACCCCGAAATTGGTTGGCTCGATTTTACCGGGTATTACCCGCAAATCCTGCTTGGAATTACTCCGTGATGAAGGTTATACTGTCAACGAGCGTTTGCTCAGCGTTGACGAACTGATTGCCGCTTTGGAAAACGGAACGTTGGAAGAAGCTTGGGGTTGCGGTACTGCTGCTGTGGTTTCCCCTATCGGCGAACTCGCTTACAACGGCAAAAAGTATACCATCAACAACGGTCAAATCGGTACGGTGACTCAACATCTGTACGATACATTGACCGGCATCCAATGGGGTGTTTTGGAAGACAGCTACGGCTGGACGTATCCGATTAAATAATTTTTTGATAACAAGTAGTAAAGGTGTGTGAACTATGAAACAACTCAAAATAATTGACATGACACTGGTTAAAGGTGCCGCTTCCCTATCGTTTAAAGAAAAAACCGAAATTGCGCGGCAACTAAACAAGTTGAATGTTGATAGCATTGATTTGCCCGAAATCCAAGATTCCACCACCGATACGCTACTAATTCGTACCATTTCGGCGTTTGTGAAAAACAGTATCATTTGCGTTTCTACCGGTAAAACGGTGGAAGGTGTCGCTGCTGCCGCCGCTGCTTTATCAGCGGCGAAGAAAGCACGAATCAAAGTAAATCTTCCGGTTTCGGCGGTGCAAATGGAATACGTTTGCCACAAAAAGCCGAATAAGATGTTGGCCCTTGCAAAAGAACTGTTTGCAGCAGCAACGGCTACCGGTTTTGAGGTAGAATTCTTTGCCGAAGATGCCACGCGTGCCGATGCCCAGTACTTAAATGATATTATTGGCGCCGCTGTGGAAGCCGGCATTTCGCTGATTACGCTGTGCGACGATGAAGGTTCATTGTTGCCCGACGAATTTGCCGCGTTTATCACGAAAACCAAAGAA
>JAGBSU010000072.1 GCA_017631705.1 Clostridia bacterium
GTTCTGTATGGGACCACGCAGACATAACGTTGTCAAACGTGTATAAAACCTTAGAATGATTACACTCCAGCGTCGCAACATCGTTTTCAGGAATTGTGTCGGTGTTTTCATTCTCTTGTGTATCACCAGATTCAACCGAAACTTTATTATAATTCACAGTTTTTCCGTTTACCGTTATATTGCGATTGTTAGATGCCTTGGCAATAAGAATCAAATCACTCTCCGGAGTTGAACCGACAAGGTTAATATTACCGGTGGTCTCGCCAAACGTATCAGAGTAATACCATTCTAAGCTCTTATCAAGCGTTGCGTTTATCTCTACGTCACCAGAAAGCGCGGTGCAACCTCTAAACGTTACCATTATGCGCTCAACACTCTCAGGTATAACCGGAGCAGTAGTAAGCGAGGTGCAACCATAATAGCTTGCGGTCATTGCAGTTATAGTGGATGGAATCTTTGGCGCTTCGGTCATGTTTTCGCAATAATAATACGTAGCATAAAGAGTCTTTATGGGCTTGCCGTTGATTTTTGATACAACTTCGCCATAAGACGCTTGGGTTTGATCTTTAACCATAATCGACCACGCGCCAAAAACATCGCTTTCTATTACGCCACTATCACCCGAATCAAAACCATCCTTCCACAAGTACCAATCCGTTTCGGCATCCTCTTCATGTCCCATATAAAAACACTCGTAACCATAAAGGTAATCGCCGTATGCCACAATGTCACCGGCGGTACAGGTTTCGGGGAAAGGTTGACCCACGGTAAGAACCGTGCCGTCATGCATTGTATAAGTACAACCTTCCGGTATGATACCTTCTAAAACAAGTTCTGCGTTGTCATCATCCGCAATTATTTCGCTGGTCGTTTCATCATTATCGTCAGATGAAACTATGCTTTGTGTATCGGTTGGGTTGCTATCGCCATCACTACTGGTCAAAACCAATGCTGTTGCGCCACCGCCAACCGTAATAGCCGCCGCAACAACACCGGCAATAATCTTGGTCGCTAATGGTATCGCGGCAATTTTTGCGCCTATGCCAACCGCGGTAGCAGTAGTAGCGGTAGCGGCAACCGCCGAGGTTGCGGTTGCGGCAGTCGCCGTAATAGCGGTACCCGTGGCGGCAGAAACGCCCTCGGCAATAATTTTTGCCGATGCTGCCGGCATAGTGCCACCGGATGAGCCACCAAAAATCCATTTGAGGAATGGGAAGAACGGTATAGCGTGTAGCTTGATATTGTTTTTCTTTTCGTACTCTTCTACCGATGCTTTTATCGACGTGCGCGCATAGTTAAGTCGGCTCTTTACAGTACCTTCGGAAACACCTTGTATTTCGGCGATTTGACCGACTGACATTTCGTCAAAGTAATACATCATTACCGCAGAGCGTTGTTCTTCTGAAAGTTCGTCAAGAAGCGAAAGTATAGTCTTTTTAAAATCGCTTTGGTCAAGCGCTTCGTCGGGAATAAACTCGGCGTTTTCTTCCTTTAAATCATCGAATACTGTTTTACCGTCTTCATCCTCGTCAAC
>JAGBSU010000073.1 GCA_017631705.1 Clostridia bacterium
ACACCCAACGTGGAAAACATCGCCCCGAAAAATCCCGCCACACGGTACCCTACAAAGGTAGCAGAGTTTATTGCAATCGGGCCAGGAGTCGATTCGGCAATCGCTATGATTTCCAAAATATCGTCGTCGGTTAACCAATGATTCTTTTCAACAATATCGCGCTGAATCAGCGGTATCATGGCATAACCGCCGCCGAAGGTAAAGGCGCCGATTTTTAAAAACGTCAAAAACAATTTTCTTATCACGTTATCACGCTCCGTGAGGTATTGTAGCATGTTCTGCCGTTAAAAGCAACGATATCGCATAAAAAAGTGGCCTTTTGCGTAAAACTATGATACACTATAAATGAGGTGAACACTATGAAAATTACCGTAAATCCCGATAAAGCCATCGCCGATGCCGTCAAAGAAGGTTTAAAACAAACCGGCGGGTATTGTCCATGTCGCCGTGAACGTACCGAGGAAAATAAATGTATGTGCCAAGAATTTCGTGAGCAAATCAAAGACCCAGACTTCGAGGGCTTTTGCCATTGTATGCTCTATTACAAGCAGAATTGACAAACTTTGCGCAAAGCGGTATACTGTATTTAAATTCGTAGAAAAGAAGGGTTCGTATGTCGGAATATTACACCATGACCATCGCCGGCTTGGAACGGAAGTTGGAAAAATTCCCGGTTAGTGACAAATTGGATATCGCCGCATTTATCATTTTCGGCGACGTTGAATTAACAGTAGCTGGCTGTGCCGCATTACTCAAAAAGGTACCGGAATTCGATGTTATTTTAACTCCCGAAGCCAAAAGTATCCCCATCGCCTACGAAATGGCAAAACAATCGGGCAAACCCTATGTGATTGCCCGCAAAGGTGTCAAAGTGTATATGCGCAATCCGCTTGAGGTCTCGGTCACCTCTATCACCACGCAACACGAACAACGCTTGTTCTTGGGTGAAAGTGAGGTCGCTATGCTCAAAGGTAAACGCGTACTCATTGTTGACGACGTCATCAGCACCGGCGAATCGTTAATCGCCGTTCGTCAACTGGTGGAAAAAGCCGGTGGAATAGAAGCCGCTGCCTGCGCATTCTTGGCAGAAGGCAATGCCGCCGACCGCAAAGATATTATCTTTTTAGAACCCCTTCCGTTATTCTTTAAATAACATATACCAATGATACAAGCCTACCGATTACGTTTTTGGTAGGCTCTCTTTTTTTTCTCGTTTACGAATAGCAATTGCCACGCACAGCACCCGCTTGGCACCGTAAATTTTCAGCATTTTCGCACATTCGCCTGCTGTTGAACCGGTAGTCATCACATCGTCAACCAATAACAATGTTTTCCCTGCTACCGATGGCACCGTTACGTCAAAAACACCCAGCACGTTACCGGTTCGCTGTATGCCTTTGAGTTCCTTTTGCGATGTAGTTTCATATAACTTTTTCAGTATATCATACACCGGCAAATCCAGCCGTTTTCCCAACGCTTCCGCCAATAATTTTCCTTGGTTATACCCCCGTTTTGCCACTTCTCGTTTTGTCATGGGCACAAACACAATACCGTCGATTTGGTCGACTTCGTATTCACGGTGAACCACCGTTGCCATTTGTTGTGTAAAAAAAGAAATCGCTTCGGGGTCATCCCATCGTTTGAGCCGCAAAACACCAAACCTCGCAGCCTTTTCATGATAAAACGGTGCCGCTTGGGCATCGAAATGATGACGGTGTTTTGCGCAATGACAATCGGTTTTGCTTTGCCCGCAATAGGTACAAATCGGCGGCGACACGATAGATAACGACCGACGACAAGTGGAACAACTCACCTGCATCGGCAAAATCACTGCACCGCAGAAAACGCAACGTTCCGGTAAAAACAACGCCAATATACTGCGAACAAACCGATTCACACAAACATCCTTTCTGCTTGATACACAAAATGTTCCAAACCGGTATAGCGTAGCATTTCACGGTTGTTTTCCACCATGCTGCCCACTGTTTCTCGGCTGCCCAGCATCACCAACACCGTTTTAGCACGCGTAACAGCGGTATACAATAAGTTGCGGTAACACAGCTGTTTAGGCTGACGATACAGCGGCAATACCACGGTATGAAACTCACTGCCTTGACTTTTATGTACGGTAATCGCATACGCCAATTCCAGTTCTTGTGCTTGGTCGTACGTATAGGTGGCAACACGGTCATCGTACCGCACCGTCAGCACCAAATCACGCGGTGAAATACTTTCCAAAATCCCGATATCCCCGTTGAACACACCGGTACCGTACGTACCGTCATCCCGTTTCCAACCGATATCATAATCGTTTTTTATGTGCATCACCTTGTCGCCCTCACGGAACAACGTACCGGCACCTTGCCATTCCTTTTTATCGGTCGACGGCGGATTGAACGCTTCTTGCAAAGCCGCATTCAACTGTACCGTTCCCACAACCCCTTTTCTACCGGGGCACAACACTTGTATTTCTTGCAGTAAACTTGTCCCATATCCGGCGGGTAATCGGCGCTGACATAAATCCACAACGGTTTGCGCCGTTTCTTCGGCAGAGGGCATCGGCAAGAAGAAAAAGTCGCCGTCTTTTTTAGAAAACTCCGGCATCTCCCCTGCCACAATACGGTGAGCACCCGCTACAATATCGCTGGTTAGGGCTTGACGAAACACCTCGGTCAACTGCACAACCGGCAAAGCATTGCTGCGAATCAAATCGTGCAAAATACTGCCGGCTCCCACAGCGGGAAGTTGGTCGGTATCCCCCACCAAAATCAACCGGCACCCACCTTTGAGTGCACGCAATAAACTTTCAAACAACAAAGCATCCACCATGGAAACCTCGTCCACAATCAACGCATCGATATCCAAGGGGTTTTTCTCGTTACGTTCAAAAAACGGACGGTCACTTTCGTCCCATTGCACTTCCAACAACCGGTGCAACGTGCGTGCCTCGCAACCGGTCAACTCGCTCATTCGTTTGGCGGCACGGCCTGTCGGTGCGGCAATTTCCACTCGTTCGCCCAAGCTTTCCAACAACGTAATAATCGCACGTAACGTGGTCGTTTTACCGGTACCGGGACCGCCTGTCAGAATCAATGCACCACGTTCCACCGCGGCTAAAATGGCTTCTTTTTGTTGGTTCTCGTAAACAATATTGTTTTTCTTTTCTATTTCGGCAATTCTTTGTCCAAAATTTTTACTGATTGCCGTATGCACACCGGTCATCAACCGAATACGCGAAGCAATGTATTTTTCCGCCTGATATAAATCCGGCAAAAAGATAAACGGTCGGTCTTTTATCACTTCTTCCCGTACCGAAAAACCGGCAACCATATCCTGCAATACCGCGGCAACCTCGGTCGGTTCTACTTGCAACAACCCGGCAGCGGCAATCACCAATTTTTCCGATGGTAAACACGTATGCCCGTTTCCTAAATTATGCCGCAAAACATGCAACAACCCTGCTTCAATACGGTTAGTGGCATCTTGCGGATGTGCCATGCTTTTGCCGATTTCATCGGCACGCTCAAATGAAATATACAATCCTGCCGAGCATAATAAATACGGATTTGCACGAATGGTTTCCACCGCCGAAGCACCCCAGCGTTTCCAACAACGCAGTGCCTCACTTTGAGTCAAACCATATCCCGAAAAAGCTAAAATAATTTCACGAAGTCCGAATTGCTCTCGGTACTCTTTGGCAATTTCCCCTGCACGACGGGCAGTGATACCCTTAACCTTTGCTAACCGTTCGGGCTCCTCCTCGATAACACGTAGCGTATCCTCACCAAAGGCTTGCACTAAGGCGGAAGCCGTCACCGGCCCGATTCCCTTAATTGCACCCGAAGCCAAATAACGGAACACCGCGTCGGTATCGGTCGGCAGATGATGCTCACACGATTGCGCACGAAATTGACGGCCGAATTTGGGATGTTCCACCCAACTGCCCGTCAATTTGAGTTGCTCGCCGGCATGCGTCGCAGGAAGTACGCCGACAACTTTATGAAGTTCCTCTTCTGCCGCTAATTCCAGCACCGTCCAACCGTTCTCCTCATTATGGAAAACCACCCGTTCGACAATGCCAGAGAGCGTTTGTTCGTTTTCCGACATGGTACAATCCTTTCCGCTTATTTCCTTTTTTAATCATACTTCATTTTGTAGGGGTTGTAAAGAGTTTTGCGTCATCTCCTGCCATTCTTTTTGCGTACAAAACGTCAGCTGTAAATCCTCGCATACCGTGGCGGTAACCAGTCTATTTTCTGTATCCATTCCACAATCTACTACCACCGCTTGCAAATTCTTAAACGGAAAAAACCAGCGCAATGCCGCCGTACACCGCACGGCATATTCTGCTTCCTCTGCACCTTTTCCCAACGATAATACGTAATATCCCTTTTGTTTAACACCCGCAAACAAAAAGCGAAAAGCCAACCGAAAAATCAAATCCGCCACGGCATATAGTACCAATACCATCATCATTACCATCAGCACCGTTTTCATATCCTCCCGCCTCCCATCACTCCAATGTATGGAAGCGGACAAACCGTGGTTACAACGATATATCTTGCAACTCACCGAAGCGATACCCCATGCCTTTCCATTTGGTCAACAATTCATCTAATATTTCCGCATTGGTTTTCGACGTGCTGTGTAATAACACTATCGCCCCAGGATGTGTGCGCGGTAACAACTTATCAAACGCTTGCTTTCGACTCGGTTGACGGTCTACGTACCAATCCACGTATGCCAAACTCCAAAAATAGGTGGTGTATCCCATTTCTGCCGCCATCTTCAAATTTTGTTCACTGAATTTTCCTTGCGGCGGTCGATATAACTTTTCCATCGGTTTTCCGACCACGGTTTGGTAGGCTTTTTCTAAATCGTCTAATTCCTTTTGAAAAGCGGCCTTATCCGCAATTTTTGACATATCCGGATGGCTCGCCGTGTGATTACCCACGGTGTGCCCTTCGTCCACCATGCGTTTTACCAGTTCGGGCGCCGTATCCAAATAATTTTTCACCAAGAAAAAGCAAGCCGGTACCTTGTGTTTTTTTAATGTGTCTAAAATCGATGCCGTATTCCCATTTTCAAAACCGGCATCGAACGTAAGATACAACACTTTGTTGGACTCACTGCCATCCGACGTGGTGTTCCCTATATAATACGCGTTATATTGTTTCAGATACGTGGCATCGGCATTTCCAATCGGCGGTTGCCCATTCTTTTGAAAACTAAGCCCCCAGTTGGCGGTAGGTGAAGCACTTGTCGGCACAGCCACACTTTGTAAAGAAATGCCGACCGTCGCCAATAACGCAACCGCACAAACCACAAAAATTGACCACTTCTTTTTAAAAACGATAACCATACACTTCACACTCCTACTGTCATGTGTATGCATTTCTCGTATAAATAGAAGAAAAACGCTCTCAATGAGAGCGTTTTTCATTCTTTTTGTGCCGCAATCACACGGCAACATAGTCTGCGCAAATCGTTTAAGGTTGTCAGCGTTCCCGCTTCGCCGCGAAATACCGCCGCACCGCGTAAATTTCTCATATACCACGAAGCATGCTTGCGTGCTTCCAACAACGCTACACGCTCGCCTTTGAGTGCCGCCGCCCATTCAATTTGACGGCATAACACATCCATGCGTTGTTCCACCGACGGTTCCGGCAACACGGTACCGTCTTTGAAAAAAGCATTGACTGCTTCAAATATCCACGGTGCACCCAATGCCCCACGCCCTATCATAACCAAATCGCACCCGGTTTGCTCGTATAGCGCCGCCGCCTCTTGCGGAGTGGTGACGTCACCGTTACCGATAACCGGAACTCTCACCGCTTGTTTTACCTGCCGAATACATTCCCAGTCCACCGGCGGAGCATACATTTGATCCCTCGTGCGACCGTGAACGGTAATAACCGAAGCACCGCCGCTTTCGCAGGCTTGTGCCACCTCTACCGCGTTGACTTCGGTTTTGGAATAGCCTTTTCGAATTTTCACCGTTACCGGAACGGGTACCGCCTCACAAACCGCTTTGACTAACCGACGGCATAATTCCGGTTCCCGCATGAGCGAACTACCGCAATGGTTACCCGCAATTTTCGGTGCAGGGCATCCCATATTGATGTCCAACCAATCCGGCTGTTGTGCCATGGCAAGTTCTGCTGCACGAGCCATGGTATTGGGGTCGTCGCCAAACAGTTGAATGGCAGCAGGGCGTTCCCAGTCGTGCAGTTGCATAAGTTCTTTACTTTTCGCATCGCCAAAAATCAGCGCTTTGGCGCTAACCATTTCCGAAACGGTAAATGCCGCGCCATAACTCATGCAAAGACGGCGAAACGCCGCATCTGCCACACCGGCCATTGGTGCCAACGCCGCCGTTTTGGAAAATGTAAAGTTGCCGATTTGCATGCTTATGTTTCCTCGTCTTCCGTATATTCCAAAATATCGCCGGGCTGACAATCAAGCGCCCGACAGATGGCATCTAACGTAGAAAAGCGAATCGCCCGCGCTTTGTTGTTTTTCAAAACAGACAAATTGGCAAGCGTCACACCAACCTTATCGGAAAGTTCGGTTAACCCCATTTTCCGGCGAGCCATCATCACGTCTAAATTGATTATAATTCCCATATTGCCTCCTCTAAATGGTCATGTCGTTTTCTTCTTTGTAAGCCGTTGCCTCGCGGAACAACTGTGAGAAGATAAACAAAATCAAACCGATAAAGGCGAACACCACCAACAGAAGAGCCATGAAGAATTTAAAAACACCTAAAAAGATAATAAATAAGAAGTATAACGCTGCCAAGATCAACACAATCCCACCGATGATTTGCAACCGATGTACCGTGTTATGGCTGAACGCCTTACCGTTGTTGACGTTGTTCATAATACCACGGCATTGCCACAATACCAATTCCGCAAACACACCGGAGGTATACATAATAATCAAATAATCGCCATACATTTTCCCGCCCGGTTCTTGCACGGTGATGGTAGTCACTAACCACGGCAATGCCACCATCAACATAATATCAATCGCCATCAATACCCATACCATGCGTTCTGTCATACGACTCAGTTTAGAAAAACGGTTCATGACACTTCCACCTTCATTACAATTTCTTCTATTTTAGTGTATCATATCACAAAAAGAAGGTCAACTCAAATATGCGGTAATGCCGTTTGCCACACCCAATGCAAACAACTGCGGCGAATTCGCCATCAATGCGGCATCACCGGCATTGGTAATAAACCCAAGTTCTACCAACACTGCCGGCATACGTGTGCGCCGCAGCACATATAAGTTGGTACGTTGTGTCACACCGCGGTTGGGTAAACCGGTGGCATCTGCCAACCCACGTAAAATAGAAGCACCTAAATCTGCTGCCACCGAATTCAAACGATACACCAGCGCCTCTGAACCGGACGCCCCCGCCAATTCCGAAGCATTCGCATGTAAACTGATAAAATAATCCGCGCCCCAACTGTTTGCCTCGTTAACACGTGCGGCAAGCGAGGTTGCAATTGAGGTTCCCAGTTGCGTTTCGGGTGTCGGGCGTGAAAGTTTGGTTTCGTAACCCTCTGCCTGTAAAATAGCAGCTAACTCTTGCCCGATGGTATATACCAAATCTTGTTCTCGGTATCCGTTCCCCTCTGCACCGGCATTGGGATTTTGCGGATTATGACCTTGGTCGATATAGATTTTCGTCGCCATATACATTCCACCTTTCCCCACCAGTTTATGCGAATATCCCTCAGACGGTCCGTGTAGAAAAAAAGAAAAAATATTTTAAAAAGAACACTTGACATTTCTTTGGTAACATGGTATAGTAACACTTGCGCTAAATAAGGGGAAATTCCCGAGTGGCCAAAGGGGGCAGACTGTAAATCTGTTGTCTCTGACTTCGGTGGTTCGAATCCACCTTTCCCCACCAAAAACAGAGAACCGACCCAACAGGGTCGGTTCTTTTGTTTTTCATACGCACGGTGGATTCGAAAGGCCGTAAAGAAAACGCCGTGGTGTCGGCGTTTTTAGGCCGTGGGACTGCACCGCCCTTCCGCCTTGTACCGATACCAAAAGCGAGAACAAATTACCGCATTATACAAAGGACCACCTTTCCCCACCAAAAACAGAGAACCGACCCAACAGGGTCGGTTTTTTTGTTTTCTTTGTTTTATTCCCCGTCGGCTTTAAATTCGGATGCGGTGAGGGATTCCAGAAAATTTTTGAAATTGCTGTAATATTCCTTTTTGGAACGGCTATGATACTATAAAATATAAATTCAAAGGTGGAAAACGTATGAAGGAGTTACTTGCCGCCGTCGAAAAAAACCAACAGTTGATTTTGGATACCGAACGATATATTTGGAAAAATCCCGAAACCGGATATAAAGAGTTTAAAACCAGCGCGTACATGGCAGAAGTTTTTGAAAAACTCGGCTATACGCTGACAATGGCCGAGGGCATCACCGGTTTTTATACGGTGTTGGATACCGGCAAACCGGGGCCGGAAATTTTGGTATTGGGGGAACTCGACTCGGTAATTTGTCCCGACCATAAAGACGCCGACCCGCAAACAGGTGCGGTGCATTCTTGCGGTCACAATGCCCAATGTGCCGCGTTGGTTGGTGTTGCGGCGGCGCTTAAAGAACCGCATGTGTTGGATAACCTGTGCGGAAGAATTAAACTGTGCGCTGTTCCTGCCGAAGAATTGTTGGAAATTGAATTCCGCAACAAACTGAAAAAGCAAGGAAAAATCAAATATTACGTCGGTAAAAGCGAATTTTTATACCGCGGATATTTTGATAGTTCCGATATCGCGTTTATGGTGCATACCGGCCAACACTACGGTATGGGTACCGGTTCAGTCGGTTGCTTGAGCAAACAGATTATTTACAAAGGGGTGGCGGCACACGCAGGCGGCTCACCGTGGAACGGTGTGAACGCGCTGTATGCGGCAAACTGCGGTCTGAACGCGGTGAATGCCATTCGTGAAACGTTCCAAGAACAGGATATTATTCGGGTACACCCCATCGTCACGTCGGGTGGTGTGATGGTCAACGCCATTCCGGAAACCGTAACACTGGAAAGCTACGTGCGCGGCAAAACGTTTGAAGGCATCGAGCAAGCCAACCGCCGCGTCAACCGCGCATTGTGCGGTGCGGCACTTTCGCTGGGTGCCAACGTAGAGATTGTGGACTTTTTCGGGTATGCGCCGCGTAACGACGACCCCAACATGATACGACTCACTGCCAAAGCAGCAGAATTGGCTATACCGGAGCAAAACTTTGAAGTAAGCGACACGTTCAGTTCCGGTAGCACGGATATGGGTGATTTGAGCGCCATTATGCCGATAGCACATCCCCTTACCGGCGGCACACGCGGTCATGCGCACGGCAGTGACTACGAAATTGCTGACCCGATTGCCGCTTGTGTGGACTGTGCCAAACTGCAAGTTGCCATGCTGTATGTCCTGTTGAGCAACAATGCCGCCGAGGCAAAAAAAGTAATTCGGGAATTCAAACCCCAATTTGCGTCAAAAGAAGAATTCTTCAAAGCCGTCGATGCGTTTGCCAAAAACGGAAACCGCATCACCTATAACGAAGACAACTCCGCCGCCACGGTGGATATTGAATAATAAAACCTATAAAATGAGCACCCTGTCTCGTTGGGATAGGGTGCTCGTTTTATACAAAGGAAAGGTATTTTTCCGTGTATTCCGCGTATTTTTTGCGGTAGAAGTCGTTATCGCTACGCAACGTTTTGAGCGTTTCGTGAAGGTTCATGTTTTGGTTTTTGGTATCCATGACACAACCGGCAATGTTCGAACAGTGGTCGGAAACACGTTCCATGTTGGTGATAAGGTCGCTCCACACAAACCCTGCTTCGATACCGCATTCGCCCAAACGCAAACGGTCGATATGACGAGTGCGGAGAAGCTCTTTCATGCGGTCGATAACCTGTTCAAGCGGTTCCACCAAGTTGGCTTTGGAGGCATCTCCTTCCACAAAGGCTTGGTGCGAAAGAGTGACGATTTCGATGGTTGCCGCACAAAGGGATTCGAGCTCGCGTTTGGCATCAGTGGTGAAAACAATGTTCTTTTCGCGCATTTCTTCCGCTGATTCCAACAGATTGACCGCATGGTCGGAAATCCGTTCAAAATCCCCAATGGCTTTGAGCAGCATTGAAGCGGTGGCACCCTCGGTTTCGTTGAGTTGTTTGGCACTGAGCTTAACCAAATAGGTGCCGATAATATCTTCGAAGTGGTCGGTTTTTTCTTCCGCGTCTTGCACGATTTGCACTTTTTCGTTGTCGTATGCCGAAAGAGAAGAAACAGCCGCAATAAACGCTTCGGTTGCAGCAGATGCCATTTCAATTGTAAGCTTGTGCGCACGTTCCAGCGCGATAGCCGGAGTGGCCAATAAGCGTTCGTCGAGTTCCGACACCGTTTCGGGAGCTTTGCTGTCGGGGACCAGTTTGTATGCCAGTTTTTCCAAAAAGCCGGACATCGGCAACAAAATGAGCGTACACGCCACGTTGAACACCGAGTGGGCGGTGGCGATGCCCGCAAAGGACGCAGCTTCATCGAACAGGGCGGGGGCAAGCAGTGCCTTAACCAGGGAAAATGCCACCAAACAAATTACCGTGCCGATAACATTAAACGACAAGTGCACCAGCGCCGCGCGTTTGGCGTTTTTGGTGGTGCCAACCGAAGAAAGAATAGCGGTGATACACGTACCGATGTTTTGACCCATGATAATCGGGATAGCCGCGCCGTACGACACCGCACCGGTTGCCGCCAAGGCTTGCAAAATACCGACCGAAGCGGAACTGGATTGAATAATTGCCGTGAGCAACGCACCGACCAGTACGCCCAAAATGGGGTTTTTGAACAACAAAAACAGTTCACCGAAAGCAGGAATGTCTTTGAGCCCCGCCACCGCATCCGTCATGGTTTCCATGCCGAACATCAGCGTGGCAAAGCCAAGCAAAACAACGCCAATATCTTTTTTGCGATTGCTTTTGGTAAACATATGCAAACCAATACCAATCAGCGCTAATACCGGTGTAAACGAGGAAGGCTTGAGCAGTTGTAAAATAAGACCACTGCCCGAAATACCGCTAAGGCTCAAAATCCACGCGGTAACGGTGGTACCGATATTGGCACCCATGATAACGTGAATGGCTTGGCGCAACGTCATGAGTTTGGAGTTGACAAAGCCGACCACCATAACCGTGGTGGCAGAAGAACTTTGTATCACCGCCGTCACACCCAAACCGGTGAGCAAACCTGTGAGTTTTCCTGTTGTGAGTTTGCCAATCATGGCTTCTAAGCGGTTGCCCGCGCTACGTTCCAGGGCATCACCCATCAAGTTCATGCCGAACAAGAAAAGCGATAAACCGCCAACCAATGTGAGTACGTCAAAAATATCCATGCGCACTTCCTCCTTTTTTTATTTTTCGACTTTTAAAAGGAAAGCCAAATCAAGGTTAGTATACCATTTTTTAGCAAAAAATGTCAATGTATTTGTTGGGGAGTTGCAACATTTTTTTGCCTTAAATCAAAAAACGAGCCGCACTGCATTGCAATGCGGCTCGTTGAGCAATATACACTGGAATTAATACATACCGTCCATGCCGGCAGGAGCGGCAGGTGCCGGTGCTACCGGCTCTTTTTTGTCGGCTACCAGCGATTCGGTGGTGAGCACCATAGCGGCAACCGAAGCGGCATTTTGCAGCGCCGAACGAGTAACCTTGGTCGGGTCAACGATACCGGCCGAGAACATATCGACGTATTCTTCTTTGGCGAAGTCGAAACCGAAGTTCTTTTTGTCGGCGGCGCGAATTTTATCGATAATCACGCTGCCTTCCAAACCGGCATTGAGCGCAATTTGGCGAACCGGTTCTTCAATGCCTTTGAGCACGATTTTGACACCGGTCTTTTCGTCACCTTCGGTGGTGTCGAGCATAGCGGTCAACACGTTAGCGGCGTTGATAAGTGCCACGCCACCGCCGGCAACCAAGCCTTCTTCCACAGCGGCTTTGGTAGCTGCCAAAGCGTCTTCGATGCGGAGTTTCTTTTCTTTCATTTCCACTTCGGTAGCGGCACCGACTTTGATAACAGCAACACCGCCGGCGAGTTTTGCCAAGCGTTCTTGCAGTTTTTCGCGGTCGAAATCGGACGTGCTGATTTCGATTTGCGAACGAATTTGACCCACGCGAGCTTTGATTTGTTCGCTGTCACCGGCACCACCTACAATGATGGTGTTCTCTTTTTGCACTTTCACTTGGCGAGCACGGCCGAGCATGGCAATCGAGGTGTCTTTGAGTTCCAAACCAACTTCTTCGGACACCACTTGACCGCCTGTCAAAATGGCAATATCCTGCAGCATTTCCTTGCGGCGGTCACCAAAGCCGGGGGCTTTGACAGCCACGCAGGTGAAGGTACCGCGCAATTTGTTGACAATCAAGGTGGACAACGCTTCGCCTTCGATATCTTCTGCCACAATCACCAATTTTTTGCCGGCTTGCAGGATTTGTTCCAAAAGCGGCAAAATATCTTGAATGTTGGAAATTTTCTTGTCGGTAATCAGCAAGTAAGCATCGTCAATCACGGCTTCCATTTTGTCGGTATCCGTCACCATGTAGGGAGTGATATAGCCGCGGTCAAATTGCATACCTTCCACCACTTCGGTGTAGGTTTCGGCGGTTTTGGATTCTTCCACCGTGATAACACCGTCTGCCGATACCTTTTCCATTGCTTCGGCAATCAAATTACCGATGAAAGCATCGCCTGCCGAAATCGTAGCGGCGCTGGCAATATCCTCGGAGCCGCTGACTTTTTTGGAATTGGCTTTCACTTCTTCCACCACAGCGTCAACCGCTTTTTGAATACCGCGTTTAACAACCATCGGGTTGGCACCGGCGGCAACATTCTTCATACCTTCGCGAATCAAAGCTTGTGCTAACAATGTAGCGGTGGTCGTGCCGTCGCCGGCGACATCGTTAGTTTTGGTCGAAACCTCTTTGACCAATTGAGCACCCATGTTTTCGAAAGCGTTATCCAATTCCACTTCTTTGGCAATGGTAACACCGTCATTGGTAATAAGCGGAGCACCGTATTTGCGGTCTAACACTACATTACGACCACGAGGCCCTAAGGTGATTTTTACGGTATTGGCGAGTTGATCCACACCGGACTGTAATGCTTTGCGAGCGTCCTCGCCGAATAAGATTTCTTTCGACATATCGGTTTCCTCCTATTATTCCACAATTGCCAAAATATCGTTTTGGCGTACAATGGTGTATTCTACACCGTCCATTTTCACTTCGGTGCCCGCGTATTTGCCGGTGATGACTTTGTCGCCCACCTTCACATACATGGTAACATCTTTACCTTCCACATTGCCACCAGGACCCACCGCTATTACTTCGGCTACTTGCGGTTGTTCTTTTGCCGAGCCGGCAAGAATAATACCGCTTTTGGTGGTTTCCTCAGCTTCTACCATTTTGATGACCACACGGTCAGCTAACGGTTTCATCGTCATAATAAACTCCTCCTCATGAGTATTATTGATTATGTTAGCACTCGTTTTTGTAGAGTGCTAAATTCTATTATAATCCCTTTTATGGAAAAATCAAGTAAAGTTTTGGCATTTTTCGGATATTTCACAATTTTTTAACATCTGGGCAGGAAAAACAAACGACAAAGCCGACGACAACAGTTCAAAAGTGACCTTTGTATCGGCAAAGCATTCTCCATCCGCGTTGCAAACCGTCGGTTTTTTTGCATATACCTTCATTTTCGTACCGCGAAACAATTCTACACCCGCCGTGCCCAAATGTTTCCCGTTTTTATAACGCTTCAAGAAAGGGAAAACCGTGAGGTGATTTTTGGTGCCGACCAATACAAAATCCAACAAACCGTCATCGGGTTTCGAAAACGGTGAGCCGTGGTATCCGCCACCATAATATTGACCGTTTGCCGCCAAAGCAAACAAGTATTTACCGACACGCTCTACGGTGCCGTTTTCGGTTTCCATCACCACTTGCAAGCGTTTCCCGAGAGGACTGAAAAAGGTTTGGGCAATTGCCAAATTATACGCCATCGGACCGCTGACAAACGGTAAATGCTTATATCGTTTTTGGCGGCTTGCCACGTCGGAATCCATACCAATAGAACAGACATTCAGCGACAGCCTACCGTTACATAAAATGGCGTCTACGCGTTGTGCCGTGCCGAGTACGAGAGCCTCCAAATTCCAAAACCGTTCGGGCTGTAGAAAGCACTTGATAAAATCGTTCGCAGAACCGCACGGTATGCAAGCCAGCTCCGCATGGGTGGCATCACCAATACCGGTTGCCACTTCTAACAACGTACCATCGCCGCCGCACGCATACACACGAACCGCATCCCCCGCTTGCACCGCTTGCCTAGCCAACTCGGTGGCATGATGCGGATGCTCGGTGGTGTATATTTCATACGATAATCCATGCTTTTCGCACACGTCCTTAATGCGCGGAGATAAATCCAACGCTTTTTTCTTCTTCCCTGCCGCAGGATTCAAAATAAACACATGCCGCACAATAAATTCCCGCCTTACTTATAATAGATATACAACTGACATTTGAGCATACCGTTATAAAGTTTGCGCCGTTTATCCGCCGGTCTGCCGAACAGCTTTTCAAACTCCTCATCAGGACTGATAATAGCATAACTCCAACCGGTTTTGGGAACAAACACCTTACCCATCACACGGTACAGTTCCTTGGCGGCTTCCACGTCCAACAATCGCTCACCGTAAGGTGGATTGCACAGCACCACACCGCTGTCACCCTCCGGCACAAAATCGTGCAAATCACGTACTAGGGCACGAACTTGACCGCCAACACCGGCTTTGGCAGCATTTTCCACTGTTAAACGAATCGCTTCAAGGTCAATGTCACTTCCCACCGCTGAAAATTCACGGTCATTCAGCACCTGCTCCATCGCGCGGCTTCGTTCTTTGCGCCATACTTCTTCGGGAAACCACTCCCAATCCATAAAGGCAAATTTGCGGCGAATGCCCGGTGCAATGCGGCGTGCAGCTAACGCCGCTTCTATTAACAAGGTGCCAGAGCCACAGCACGGGTCAATCACCTGCTTTGCCAAGCGAGCACGCGTTACATCGACAATCGCCGCCGCTAAGGTTTCTTTCAGCGGAGCGCCACCGGCATTACGGCGGTAGCCGCGTTTATGAAGACCGATGCCACTGGTATCTATCAGCATGGTAACCTCATTTTTCAGTATGGTAAATTGCACTTGCACGGGGGCAGCAGTTTCTTCAAACCAACCAATCCCGTAGTGCTCTTTCAAACGCTCCACAATGGCTTTTTTTATGATAGATTGGCAATCGGGAATGCTGTGTAAATCGGAATTCAGCGACCAGCCTTTCACGGGGAACGCCGCTTTTTTGGCAATAAACCGTTCCCACGGCAAGGCACGAACACCTTGGAACAGCTCCTCAAAACTGTGTGCCGAAAACGAGCCGACCAACAATTGTATACGTTCGGCATACCGGCTGCCAATATTCGCACGCGCCACCATATCTGTTCCACCGCAAAAAAGCACTCTGCCGTTTTGCGGTTGAACATTTTCGGCACCCATACGGCGCAATTCATCACCCAATAAACCTTCCACACCGAATAAACACGGTGCGCTAAAAGTAAATACTTCCATCGTTTTTTCCTTTACAAAATTTTGGTAGCATGGCGTGTTACATGGCAACCCACATTAATCGCCAACGGTAGCCCTGCAATATGTGTCGGATAGGTTTCCACCGCCACACGCAATGCGGTGGTATTGCCGCCGAAGCCTTGCGGCCCGATGTCCAAGGCGTTCACCGCTTCCAACAGTTCTTGTTCCAAAGCAGCATAATACGGGTCGGGATGCGATACCTCCAAGGAACGGCACAGTGCTTTTTTGGCAAGCAAGGTGCACAGTTCAAAGTCACCGCCGATACCAACACCCAGCACCATCGGCGGACAGGGGTTAGAGCCGGCACTTTTCACCGTTTCTACCACTTTGTCAATAATGGTTTGTTTGGTTGCCGCCGGTGTCAACATGAAAACACGGCTCATATTTTCACTGCCAAAACCTTTGGGTGCTACCGTGATTTCCACCGTATTCCCCTCTACCAACGATAAGTGAAGAACCGCCGGTGTGTTATCACCGGTATTAACACGACTCAGTGGGTCGGCAACCACCGAACAACGAAGCAAGCCTTCCGTGTAACCACGGGAAACACCACGGTTGACCGCTTCTTCCAACAAGCCACCGACGAGGTGAACTTCTTGACCCAAGCGAATAAACACCACCGCCATGCCGGTATCTTGACAAATCGGCAGTTGTAAGTCTTTTGCCGCTTGTACATTGTTTTGCATATCAGTCAAAATGCTCCGTGCCACTTTGTTTTTTTCCGCGTGTTCCGCCTTAGAAACAGCGCGGCACACATCCGTCGGAAGACGACGATTGGCATCAATACACAAATCCCGTACCACTTGCTCGATTTCTTTTACAGGGAGTTCTCGCATAACGCTGCTCCTTTCAAAATCCTATATTAAAAAAGCCGTTGCCAACAGGCAACGGCAACAGAAATTACGATTTTCTGCTCCGAGAAAAGCCACCGTGTTTGCCATCCAAGGAGCGTTTGAGATCCAGCATTTTTTCATCACTGGTTTGCTTAAAGCGGGACATCATTTCTTCAAAATTACCGCCCTCGGTACGGGCAGGCTGCCATTCAAAGCCACCGGGACGACCGGGTGAAACAGAACGAGGTGCACCTCTTCCTGTTGTACGGGGCGGCGGATCCATCGCTTTTTTAATAGACAAACTGATCTTGCCGTCTTCACCGATACTTAACACCTTGACCTTAACCGTTTGATTTTCGGTAACATGGTCACGAATTTCTTTCACGTATGTGGGAGCGACCTCCGAAATATGTACCATTCCGGTTTGACCGCCTTCCAATTCTACAAACGCGCCGAATTTGGTAATCCCTGTTACCTTACCCTCAACACAAACGCCTACTTCTAATGCCATCTTGCGGAGTGCCCCCTACTAACTACTAAAAAATCATTCCGGAATTTCTACAAACACCGTTTCTCCCGGTTTTACCAACCCTTGTTTGCGTGCTTGTTGTTCCAAATATTCCTCATACCCATCCAGCTTGTCTTGCAACGCTATGTTGTTTTCTTTGGCTTCGGTATATCTTGTCTTGATATCATCCAACTTTTCCTGCCCACGATTGAGCTGTAATTGCAACTGAACCATGGATACAATCACATACACCGAAAACGCTAACAATGCCACACGAAGAATAACACTTTTTTTCTTTTTG
>JAGBSU010000074.1 GCA_017631705.1 Clostridia bacterium
AATTATTCTGCACATAAGCAAAAGCGCGAAACCGATCAAGAAATTGCGTTGAAACATCAAAAAAACGCTGCAAAGAAAATCAAAAAGTTAGAAGAAAATATTGCGTTATTAAAACAATGGAATCGTGAAAAATCCGTTCGTGCCGCCGAAAGCCGCGAAAAACGATTGGAACGGTTAAAAGAACAGCAAGTAGCACCGGAAGAAACCGCCGCAACCATCCGTTTTGGGTTCTCTTCGGCGATGGTCGGCGGGAATGACGTGTTAGAAGTCGGCGAATTGGCTATGGGATTTTCTCATTCGCTATTTCGTAATATCAATTTCAAGTTACGGCGCGGTGAACGAGTATTTCTTTTGGGTCCTAACGGATGCGGCAAAACAACCTTGCTTCGCTTGCTTATTGGTGAATTGATGCCACAATCCGGCTATGTGAAGTTTGGCAGTAAAATTTCTGCCGGTTATTATGACCAAATACAATCCGAATTATCGTACGAAAAGACTGCCATTGACCAATTATGGGATGAATATCCTGATTTGACGCAAACAGAATTGCGTAATGCCCTAGCTACCTTTTTATTTTATGGTGACGAAGTATTTAAGCCAATAAGTCAACTAAGCGGCGGAGAAAAAGCAAGGTTGTTGCTTTTAAAGTTGATGTTAGCACACGATAATTTGTTACTGTTGGACGAACCGACCAATCATTTGGATATCGCTTCGCGAGAAGCTTTGGAAAGTGCCTTAGATAACTACGACGGTACATTGTTTGTGGTATCACATGATCGTTATTTTATCAATCGTTTATCCACGCGGATTCTTCGGCTGAACACTGACGGCTGTATTTCTTACGACGGGAATTATGATGACTATGTTATCAAGAACTTACCGCAAGAAGAAACCACTGTTCAAAAGCCAATAAAAGAAAACGATTATAGATTGCGTAAAGAACAAGAATCACAAAAGCGGAAATTAGCCACCCGCATACGGCGTTTAGAGGAAGAAATCAGTCGCCAAGAAAACAGGATTGCCGATTTACATTTTTCCTTGGAAGACCCGAATATTGCCGGCGATTACGAAAAGGTTGTGACACTTTCAACCGAGTTAGAGCAGTACGAGCATCAACTTGAAATACTTTTTTCGGATTGGGAAAAAGCACTGTCCGATTTAGAATTAATGAAATAGTAAACACCAGTTTTTTCTTGACAAAAACACTATCTTTTTGTAGAATAAGCATCATAAAAGGAGAGGACGATATGAAGCGCGTAGTAACAATACAAGACATTTCTTGTGTCGGGAAATGCTCACTCACAGTCGCGTTACCCATTATTTCTTCCATGGGAATTGAAACCGCTGTACTTCCTACCGCTGTACTATCAACGCATACCGCCTTTTCTGATTTTACATTTAGGGACCTTACTACCAATATTCAACCGGTTGCCGACCATTGGCAAAGAGAAAAGATCGATTTTGATGCCATATATACCGGTTATTTGGGCTCGTTTGAGCAACTGCAACTCATGACTCGTTTTTTAGAAACCTTTAAGAAGAAAAACACATTGGTTTTTGTAGACCCGGTCATGGGAGATTTTGGTAGATTATACACCGGTTTTTCTTCCGAATTTGCGTTGGCAATGGCATCGCTTTGCAGTAAAGCGGATATTATTGTTCCCAATCTCACTGAGGCTTGTTTTATGTTGGGCCTCCCCTATTGTGACGGAAAATACGACGAAGCTTATATACAAGACATTTTGCGTCAATTAACTGCTTTAGGTACTAAGAAAGCGGTGTTAACCGGTGTTAGTTTAGAGCCAAACCGTGTCGGCGTTATGGCATACGATTCCGAAACAAATCGCTTTTTTAGTTATTACCACAAAAAAATTGATGCCACCTATCATGGAACCGGTGATGTGTTTGCCAGTTCCTGTTTAGGCGCATTGACAAACGGGTGTTCCTTAGAAGATGCATTAAAAATAGCAACCGATTTTACGGTGGAATGTATTCGGCAAACCGAAGAAGACACCAACCGCCGTTGGTACGGTGTGAATTTTGAGACCGCTATTCCCTATTTATTAGAGCAATTACACCAAAAAAAATAAAAAGTTAATAAAAGATTATTTTTCTCTTGACAACCTTATCATTATCCGTTATAATAACTTTCGTTCTGTAAGGACGTTTAGCTCAGCTGGTAGAGCATTCGCTTGACGTGCGAAGGGTCAGCGGTTCGAGTCCGTTAACGTCCACCATATATCAAAAATCCGAACTTAATCCCGAGATTTTGTTCGGATTTTTGTTTATTACAAGGAGAAAATTATGCAATATACAGATGTTTTAGACGAAGCGCAAGTGGCTGCTTATCTTCGTAAACTCGAAATTACGGACCCAATTTGTGTCAACACAGACTGGCTTCATAAACTGTTATTTGCTCAGCTTACCCATGTCCCTTTTGATTCTTTGGATGTTTGGGGTGCGGGGATTTGCCCGAGCCTTGCAGTGAATGACCTCTTTCATAAAATCGTCGTTTTAGGTAGAGGTGGTTATTTTTTCGAACTGAACACCTTGTTCCGTGCCCTCTTGTCATCGTTAGGTTTTGATGCCTATCAGGTAGTAGCCTCTATTTCCAATGCCGATGGCTCCCGCCAACCTCCCGCCCATAATGCGATTTTGTGCAATCTAAATGGCAAGAAATACTTTTTAGATGTAGGGTATGGTGGGCCGGTTCCTTATGAACCACTGGAATTAAAAGCAGGCGTCCAAGGTGCGTTTGCATTGCACATAGAGGATGATTTTTACCAACTATTCCGAATAAAGGATGACGAAGAACTTCCTTTGATCCAGTTTCGAGATGTTCCTGTTGCCGTGGAGGAGCTGATTCCGTTAAATTTCTTTGTCTCCCAAAATCCCAATATTCATCACTTTCACGATATACTCCATTTAAACCGTCGCAATCCCGATGGTAGTATTTATTCCGTAGACGGCAACGAATTCAAAATCCACACATC
>JAGBSU010000075.1 GCA_017631705.1 Clostridia bacterium
CGATTTGGCAAATCTGCTTTTTGATTTCGTACTCGTTTGCCATGATACATACTCCTTTTTATTTGGATTTTCTTTGCTTTCATAGCTTTATGGCTATATCATACCACTATATTCTTCAAAAGTCAACACAAAAGTTTTGATTTTTCTTTGTTTTTTTAAAAAAATCTTTGTTTTGTGTTGTTTTCGTTGCTCCAAAGGGGTGAAAAGCGTGTTTGTTTTTGTAAAATAGGGTCAAAAAACAAAAAGTATTATATTAAGGTATTAAATAGGGGAAGAGTAAACGCAAGAAAACAAACAAAAAACAACCCCCGATGAATATCATCGGGGGTTGCATGGTCTGCACTCTAATTAAGCATTCGCTTTTTTGGCGAGGGCGGACTTTCTCCGTGCAGCAGTGTTTTTATGCAGGAGTCCCTTGGAAACCGATTGGTCAATCTTTTTAATGGCAGCTTTGACAAGAAGTTCCTTGTTCTCCGCACCGGATTCGATAGCGGCATTGGCCTTTTTGATTTCCGTTTTCAGTTCAGAACGGCCGGCTTTATTTTTAGCCGTTTTGGCAGCAATCACCTTAACACGTTTTTTGGCGGATTTAATGTTGGGCATGGTCACACCTCCTCAAAAAAGAATTTTCATAAATCACGCACGGATTATCATACCACGAACTTTTCGAAAAAGCAACACTTTTTTTAGAATATTGTGTTTTTTTCGTTTGATACTAAAAAGAAAGCCGAAAAGGAGGCGTTTTTTTGCAAATTCGTACAGATTTGGCATGGGAATCTGTTAATAATTGTACCGATAAGAGCATAGCACAAAAACATTGGAAAGAAAACGGGGTGGAGTTTTTTCGGTTAGCGGTGGACGAAAGGATGGCGGCAGAGTTGGAAAAACCTAAGGGACAGTACGTTACCGCGTTATTGCCGCCGCTTACCGACCACGAAGAGGGGTTGGAGCGTACGGCAGAAAGTTTGGGGGAACAGTTGCGTTCATTGTTACCGCCGAGCGGTACGGTGTTGGTGGTGGGGTTGGGAAATCCTTCTATCACGCCCGATGCGGTGGGACCGCTGACGGCAAAAAACGTGCTGGCGACACGGCACATACAAGGAGAATTTGCACGCAGTGCCGGTTTGGACGATTTACGGTCGACGGCGGTGATAATTCCCGACGTGCTGGGCAATACCGGTATTGAAAGCAGCGAAACCGTGGTGGGGGTATGCCGTGCAATAGACCCTTGTGCGGTGATTGCGGTGGATGCATTGGCGGCACAAGATTTAAAGCGGCTGGGGCGAACGGTGCAGATGTGTGATGCCGGCATTGCTCCCGGTTCGGGTGTGGGGAACAATCGAAAAGCGCTAAACCATGAAACGTTGGGGGTGCCGGTGATTGGGCTTGGAATACCGACGGTGGTGGATGCGGTAACCTTGGCACGGCACGTGATGAATATCGACGATAAAACACTAACACCGCACGGGACCGCCATGATGGTGACACCGCGGGAAGTGGACATTATGGTCGACCGTGCGGCACGGTTGTTGGCGATGACGATTCACGCCGCTTTGCAACCGGATTATTCGCCGTTGGAACTATTGTCGTTGGCATAACCCTTTATGACCCTTCATACAGTATAGTAACGAAACAAAGGGTGAAGGGACATGAGAAAGAAACCAATTTTTAAAAAAGCAGGTGCTTTCTTTTCATGCTTGGCGGTGTTTGGTGCGATTTTTGCGGTGATAGCGACCGTGCCGATGACGATGTGGCAGGATTTGGGAAAGCGAGCGGCGTTACTCTCGGTGGGGATGTACCGACCGACCGACAGCATACAGTTGATAGGTCAGTGGGCGGCACATCGGTCGCCCGGTCCGACACAAACACAAAGTAGCAGTACCACCGCCAGTCTTGGCAGTGGGGTACGGCAACCGCTGACAACCGCGACAACGCTTACTCCGGTGCGAAAAGAGGGCGGCGGTACGGTATTGACAAAACAATTTACGACAGGGAACACCGTCGTGCAAGGGGTGGCGTATAAAAATAACACTAAACGCGAAGTAGATATTGCCGCTGCCTTACAGCGAAAGCCTGCCTTTTCGTTTTCGCAGACCTCACCGGCACCGCAGGTGTTGATTGTTCATACGCATACGACGGAGTGTTATTTGTCCTATGATACAGGGTTTTACAATGCCGATGACCCGACACGCACCGACGACGCTTCGAAAAACATGGTGGCGGTGGGAAAGCGAGTAGCAAGAGAACTGCAAGCGGTCGGTATCGGAGTAATACACGATACGGAAATTCATGACCGCGAATACAGCAAGGCATACGGACATTCCAAAAAGGCGGTGGAAAAATGGTTAAAGCAACACCCGACCATTCGTGTGGTGTTGGATATTCACCGCGACGCGATATATCCCAGCGATACCCAACGGATAAAACCGACGGTGGAAATAGCGGGGAAGAAAGCGGCACAGGTGATGATTATTGTGGGGATGATGAATACCAAAGCCGTGCCGAATCCGCATACCGAGGAAAATTTGGCTTTCGGTGTGCGTCTGCAAAAGCGATTACATACCGATTACGCAGGGCTGATGCGTCCGATGGTGCTTGCCGATGCACGGTACAATCAACAATTGTGTAACGGTATGCTGTTATTAGAAGTCGGAAGCGATGTTAACACCTTGTCGGAAGCCGAGTATGCGGCAGAGTTGGTCGGCAAGGGGTTAGGAGCGGTATTGAGAGGGTTGTGAGTGTATGAAAGCGGTATGGGCGGCTTTTTTTGTGACAGTATGTGTGTTGGGAACGGCCGGTGGTATGCTGACGGTAAACGAAACGGTACACCGTTTGGAAAAAAGAGATGCCGTCGCGGTGAAAACCGATGACGATGAGAACCGTTGGTTTTCATATTTGCCGCCGTCGTGGCAAGCACTATTGTCGGTGCCGCGCTGGCAAATGAAAGTATGGGAGTATTATTTTACGGTGATTAAAGCATAGTTGTCAAACACACCACTATGTGATATACTAAAAGAAACACGATGTAAAAAAGGATGGATGGTGTATGAAACGTTCAACGAAAATTATATTGATGATAGCGGCTGTGGTTGCCGCATTGTGGGGTGCTTTGAGTGTCGCATCTAACGCCGCGGCCGCAAGCGACGTGAACGGTGCTTACAAAGTAGTGTTATGGTACATGATACTCAATAGCCTTTTGTTTGTATTTTTAGCGGTGGTGGCTTTGTTGCGATTGACCGTACCCCAAAAAACCAACGGGTTGCAAAAAGGATTGTTCGCGTTAACGTCGATAACCGCCGTGATATATTGCGTGTTGCTGGTGGTCAATGTGGCACCGCAGATTCCTGCCATGATGACGCTCAGTGCTTGGAAACAAGTCGGTTGGGTGATGGAATTTTTGCAACAAGTGTTGTATTTAATCGGCGGCGTGTTGGTGTTTATCTTATCCACCAACGTATTGCGCGGTAAAACCGAGCGTGTCGGCGAACTGGCAAAAATCACCGCGGTATGCACGTGTTTATTGCTGATTCCGTACGGGTTACAGTTTTTCGGTGTCGGGTTGGCGATGGTGATGTCGCCGGTGGCGAGTTTGATTGTCGCCTTACTTACCGTGTGCCAAGCGGGTACGGTTTACGGTGCGTTTTGCCCCATAGAAGAGTAAAGAAAAACCCTTTGTGCTTTGCACAAAGGGTTTTTTTGTTAAATCCAAGTATCTTCGGGAAATTCGGTGGGGGGAACTTCCAACGCTTCGGGTTTTTTGAGTATGCGACGGAGCATGCGGAACGATTCGGCATAGTATTGACCGTCGCAAATGCGTTCGTCTACCACGATGTGCAGACGCACAACCTTTTTGGGGGTGATGGTGCCATCGGGCCCGGCAATCGGAAGGATTTCCTTTTTACCAAGAGCAATGAACACCGACGTGGTACCGAAGTTGTAAATGTGATGGTATACCGGACCGATGCCGATGGAACCGACGTCGGTGATGTAGAACGAGGTGTGGAACGGACTGAGTTTGTTGATAAACTCGGTCATCATATTGTGGTGGTCCATAAATGTGATGAATTTGACAAACGCACGCACCAACCATGCCGGTAACCGGTTCAAAATATTGGCGATGGCGTCGGTATCGTTTTCCGATTCGCTGTTACGCACTTCGTTTTCCATGGCTTCGTTTATTTTGCGATAGACGTCGAACACCGTGTCGGTCTTTTCAAACGAAGGTTTGATGCACACTTCCAATGCATTTTGCGAAAGAGCACGTTTGACTGTCATGGAAGTGGTGAGACGATTGCGGGCATAGGTTTTGCCGTTCATAACGAAACGGTTTAACCGCGGACGCAACACAAACATGCGCATCGCCGCCGCTATCATAATATGGTAGAGGGAAAAATACGGCATATCGTGTTCTTTGCGCATGGCGCGGGCGTATTTTTCCAAGGTTTCAATTTCAATGTATTCATCAAAAAAGACTTGTGCATCGGCACGGTCTTTCATGATATGCGGCATAACCGCAAAAAAAGATTGCGTGTGACGCAGACGCCAACCGTCTTTTCTATCACCGAAACGGCGTTTCCTAGTTTCCATACCCTTATATACCCCTTAAACTTTAATGAAATTAATCGGCTGTAAATACGGTGGGCGATTCCGCTTTCGCCCACAGCACTCGTAATTGCTCGGCAAACTCGGTGCCGTTGCGAATGTTTTTAACCACACATTCCGGAAAGGTCGGGTTGGTGGTTGCTACATGAATTGAGGATAGGCCAAACCACTTTTGTATGGTGGTTTGCGTGAGTGCCATGTTCCGTATTTGTGAAAGAGGGACGGATTCGATAGAAACCGCAAACAAACCGATTTGCCGTACCAATTTCTCCTCATACAACTCGTATCGCGTGGTTGTCAGCGGTGCACCGAACAGCAGCCAACGCTTTTTTTCAGATAACAGCCGTAGACTCGGCGTTTTTTCGGACAGTGTTGTCATCCCATCCCTCCCGACAAAGATTAGTAACAGTATACTACAAAACAACCTTTTTTGTCAACTTTTTATAAAATGTGTCAAAATTTAACAGGTTGCGAATCGAGTGAAGGGATAGCGTGTGCAACATTGATAATGGTTTTTTCTCAATGCGGTGCGTGATAATCAGCAGATTTTTTCGGCATAGCGTACCGCTTCCATCGCATCGGCACCGTAGTAATCGGCACCGATGGCGGCAGCGTAGTCAGCGGTTAATACTGCACCGCCGACAATAACACGGCAACCGGGGGCTTCACGGTGAAGCAGTTGTACGGTTTCTTCCATGGCAGGGACAGTCGTTGTCATCAATGCACTGAGTGCTACCAAACGCGAGCCGGTGCTTTGCACCGCTTCCAACACGGTGCGCGGTGCAACGTCCTTGCCCAAATCGGTCACCCGAAAGCCGTAGTTTTCGAGCAACAACTTGACGATGTTTTTGCCGATGTCATGAATATCGCCTTTTACCGTGGCGATGATGACATGACCTTTATCGGCGGCAGTTTCGTTTTTTAAAGCACTTTTGATAACACCGAAAGCGGCTTTGGCGGCTTCGGCACTCATGAGAAGTTGCGGTAAAAACACGGTGTGTTGCTCATATCCTGTGCCGACACGATCCAATGCCGGTATGATTTCGTTTTGTACGACGGTCAATCCGTCGGTGGTGGTAAGCAGTTGGGCTGTGAGAGTTGCCGCGGCATCGCCCAGGCCTTTGATGATCGCTTCTTGTAAAGTGAGGGTGTGCGTGTCAGCACAGACAGACGGTGCTTGCTGTGCGGCAAAGGCAAGGTAGCCGGCACAGTTTTCGTCACGGCCGGTTAACGCACAAAACGCGTGATAGGTTTTGAGCATATCGTCGGCATACGGGTTCATAATCGCTGCGGACAGACCGTTTTGCAAAGCCATCGCAAAGAAGGTGCTGTTGACCGCCTCGCGGCACGGCAGACCAAAGGATACATTGGAAATGCCCAGTGAGGTATGACAACCGAGTGTTTCCTTGATGGTTTTTAGGGCAGACAGCGTGACATTTCCTGCTTGCGGGTCGGCACTGACCGTCATGCACAAGGTGTCGAACACAATGTCTTTGGCGGCAATGCCGTAGGTGGCGGCGGTGCCAAGAATGTTTTGGGCAATCGCCACGCGCTCGGCAGCGGTGGCAGGAATGCCGTTTTCATCTAAGGTGAGGGCAACCACCAATCCGCCGTATTTTTTGACCAACGGGAAAATGCGTGCCATGCTTTCGGCTTTGCCGTTTACGGAATTGACCATGGCTTTACCGTTATACCGCCGCAAAGCCGATTCCATGGCGACGGGGTCGGCGGTATCAATTTGAAGCGGTAAATCGACCACCGCTTGCAGTTGGCAGACGGTGTCGGTGAGCAGCCTGACTTCGTCAATTTCGGGTAACCCGACATTGACATCTAATAGTTGAACGCCTTTTTGTTGTTGGGCAATACCCTCGTTCAAAATATATCCCATGTCGTGTTCGCGAACCGCTTGTTTGAAGCGTTTTTTTCCGGTGGGATTGATGCGTTCACCAATCAGCACCGGCATATCGGTGAAATCTACCGCGTGGGTATACGAGGAAGCACAGGTGATGTGCTTTGGCTGTATGGGAAGCGGTGCTTTGCCGCGGATTTTCTCACATACGGCGGCAATATAGGACGGTGTGGTACCGCAACAGCCGCCGACGACACGGATGCCGCGTTCGACCAAGTATGACATGGTTTCGGCAAACGACGGCGGCAAAACGTTAAACACGGTGACACCGTTTTTCACTTCGGGTAAGCCGGCATTGGGTTGTACCAAAATCGGCAATGAGGAGCGTGCTAAGTATTGTTCGACAATCGGAACGAGTTGCTGCGGACCGAGTGAGCAGTTGACACCGATAGCATCGGCACCCATGCCTTCTAACAACGCGACCACGGCATCGACATTAGCACCGGTCATGAGTTTGCCGTCGGCACCGTAGGCGTTGGAAACAAACACCGGCAGGGTACTGTTTTCTTTGGCGGCGAGCAACGCGGCTTTGGTTTCGTAAAGGTCATTCATGGTTTCGATTAAAATCAGGTCGACACCGTATTGGACACCAAGACGCACGGTGGCGGCAAACAGTTCGACGGCCTCTTCAAAATCCAAATCGCCGTAAGGCTTGAGGAGTTTGCCGGTGGGACCGATGTCCAAGGCGACAAACTTTTCACCTTCTGTGGTACTTTGCGAGGCGGCGGTGCGGGCATGTTGCACCGCCGCTTTGATGATGTCTTCCAATTCGGCGGCGGAAAATTTCAGCAAATTGGCACCGAAGGTGTTGGTGCTGACAATATGACTGCCGGCATCGTAATATTGACGGTGCAAGTCGGTGATAATGTCGGGATGCGTGAGATTCCACCGTTCCGGCAGTTCACCGGCACCGAGCCCTGCCGCTTGCAGGAGTGTGCCCATGCCGCCGTCCAGCACGGTGATATGTTGTTGCAGATAGGTTAAAACAGACATAGTTATCCCTCCAAACCGATGACCGCTGTCACCGATTTGGTGGGTGACATGAGCAGTGTGTCGGTTAATGACAGACCGATTTTACGCGAACAATCCAACACCGTAAACAAATCGTGTTGGACACACAGCGGACAGTCGCCGTAGCCGGGACTGAACCGCGGATGAAGTGTTTTACCGGTAGTTTCTTTTAAAAATTCACCGAAACGGTCACACAATGCCTCAATGCGTTCGGCACCGAAACTTTGCAAAAGCAACGCCTTTGACGGTTCGGTAATGCCGTAGCGTGCTACCAAGCGGTCGATTTCCAAGCCGACGGTGGCGGCAAAGAGTACCGCTGTGCAGCAACCGGCAAGGGCACGGCACAGCGATTGTGACGGTACGCGAAACACACCGAAATCCACCGTGGTACCGGTGACGGCGACGGGACATTCCGTGTACACAATGGTGTATTTGAAAAGGTGCTGTGCCTCGGTTACGCAAGCACGGATTTTTTCTTCAATATCATGGTTTTCTGTTCGGCAACCCGCATAACGGGCGATTTCGCGCACATCGACAGGCGGTGCCGAAAAGGTTTTGGTGAGTATGTTCACAGCGGTTTCCCCAAAATAGACGACAGATTTTGCTGAATTTTTTCGGCAACATCGGGTTTGTTCATGGAGTATACATGGACATTTTTGATGCCGTTGGCATACAGGTCGATGATTTGGTCGGTGGCGTAGGCAATGCCGGCTTGCTTCATGGCATCGGGGTCGCCGCCGAATTTATCCACCAAACCGGCATAACGGCGAGGCATAAACGAGCCGGACAGTTTGATGGCACGTTCTACCTGCTTGGCATTGGTAATCGGCATGATGCCGGGAATAATCGGCACGGTGATGCCTGCTTCACGGATTTTATATAAAAAATTATACAGTAAATTGTTGTCAAAAAACATCTGAGTGGTCAGAAAATCACAGCCTGCCTCTACCTTTTCTTTCAGACGGCGAATATCTTCTTTTTGGTTAACGCTTTCGGGATGGATTTCCGGATAGCACGCACCGCCGATACAAAAACCGGCACCGCTTTCTTTGAGTTCGCGGATTAAATCCACCGCATAGTGGTAGTGCCACCGACTGCGGTCGGCTGTTAGCAATTCTTGCGGAATATCGCCGCGCAGGGCCAACACATTTTCAATGCCGGCGGCTTGCAGCGTGTGTATCATTGTTTGTACTTTCTCTTTGGTGGAGGAAACGCAGGTTAAGTGCGCTAAGGTGGGAACACCGTAGCGGTGCTTGATGTTTTTAGCAATATCCAGCGTGTATTCACCGGTGCCGCCGCCGGCACCGTAGGTGACGCTCATGAATGCCGGTTTTAATTTGGCAATTTCCTCGGTGGCGTGTTTGACGGTGTCAAACGACGAGTCGGTTTTGGGAGGAAATACTTCAAACGACAGGGAAAGTGTGTTTCCTGCCAACAGTTGAGATAGTTTCATCTACACTCACTTCCTTGATAAAATTGGTACTAATTAGCCAATTCCGAATCCTATTAACACAGACAGTATAACACATTAAGACAAAAAACACCAGCAAAAAATAAAAACTGAAACCGCAAGAATACGAAAAAAGTTAAAAATCTCCGTTCAAGTTGAACGGAGATTTTCATGTCATTAGCCCTCTGTGGCATTACGATGCGGTTTTGTGCGAGAAGAGGGCTTTAATAATTATGGCCGGAACAGGCAGAAATGCAAACAACGGTAATTAGTAAAAACACCGCAAAAAACGTGGCGATACCGGTGAGAATGGCAGACAAGATAAGACCGACAATACCAACGGTGAGCAACGCGACGGCGGCGGCAACTACCGTGCCGAGCGCTGCTGTGAAAAACAGTGAGCGCAAGGAACAAAAGCACGGGGACACCGAGGCGTAAATCGGGGCGAGCAAGACAGCCGCTGCACCGAGCAACAAATAGGCCCAAAACACAACCCCCACCGGCACAAAGCCTAAACCGTATAATACGCCGAGGATGACACCGGCTAAAATACCGACGATGACGGCCGTGCAGGAGCAATTGTTTTTATCAGAACACATACGATTCACCTCCTTCCTTTTCAGTATATGAAAAAGAAAAGTAGGTGGTGCAGTGAAAGGAAAGCATCGAAAAAGGCTGTAAAAACGAGGGGTTTTTACAGCCTTAAAATTTACGGAGCAGTAATAACGTTTTGCGGATGGCCTTCGGTGTAGGCTTGCAGATTTTCACGCACTAACCGAAGAAGCCGCGTTCGTGTTTCCAACGGCGCCCATGCAACATGCGGTGTAATGATACAGCGCGGTGCCAAACGCAAGGGGCAATCCGCCGCCATTGGCTCGGTTTCCAGCACATCGACAGCCGCACCGCCGAGTTTACCGCTGACCAAGGCTTCGCACAATGCCGATTCGTCGACAATGGGACCGCGTGCCGTGTTGATGAACAGCGCACCTTGTTTGCACCGCCGAAAGGCTTCGGCATTAAACAGTTTTTCGGTTTGTGCGGTGAGGGGACAATGTACCGAAACAACATCCGACTGCGATAACAATTCTTCAAAGGAAACGAAGCGAACACCTGCGGCGGTTTTGGGGGTACGGGTATGGCACAGCACCTTCATGCCCAAAGCGAGTGCTATTGCCGCCACCGCCTGCCCGATACTGCCGTAACCGACAAGACCGATGGTTTTGCCGTGCAGTTCTAACATATCGTGGCCAAACGGTGAAAACACGTCGCTGGATATCCAATCGCCCTTTTGTACCATGGTGTGGTATTCCACCACGCGGCTACTGAGTGCTAACAGTAACGCAAAGGTATGTTGTGCCACAGCATGCGTGGAATAACCGCCGGCATTACAAACGGTGATACCACGCTTTGCGGCGGCGTTGATATCAATATTATTATAGCCGGTGGCAAACAAGCCAATGTATTTTAAACGGGGTGCCGCCGCCATGACTTCGGCGGTGATGGGAGTTTTATTGCACAGCAACACCTCAGCATCGGCAATGCGTGAGACGATGTCCTTGGGTGCGGTAAGCGGATAAAAGGTGACATTGCCGAGCTCTGTTAACAGCGATTCGTCCAAATCGCCTTTGGATACGGTTTTCCAATCGGTGACAACAATGTTCATGATACAGTTCCCCCTTTTGAAAGGTATTGTAACAGTTTATTGCCTTGGTTGCAAGGGTTTTGTATATTCTCTTGAAAAAAACGGTGAGAGGTGTTATACTGATAAACAGAGGTGAACGGTATGAATAAAAAAATCAATCATGCATTTCAAACGGGGTATATCCGTCGGTATACCTTGAGCGAGGGCAAGGAAAACGGATTGCGGATTATCGAACTGAATAACGGTATTCTGCGTGTGTTGTTAAACGAAAGCAAAGGCTTGGATATTATGCAAGTGTGGCACAAAGGTGTAAACATGAGTTTTGTTTCCAAAAACGGTTTTACCGCGCGGGAAATCCCCTTTTTAAAACGCTTTGAGGGCGGTATGCTGTATACTTGCGGTTTGGATTCTATCGGTGGACGAGAGGGATTTGAGTTACACGGTAGTTTTCACAACACGCCGGCATCGGTGACCGATATTGACAACGAAAATTTGCGTGTGTCTGCGGATATTGAGGTGACCTCGTTGTTCGGGGAAAACCTTGTGATGAAACGCACGGTTTCGCTGACCGATGGCGAGTTGCGGTTGGAAGACACACTTGTAAACCGCGGAACCAAGGACGAAAATTATTGTCTGTTATATCATATCAATTTCGGGTATCCCTTTTTGGACGAAGGGGTGCAGGTGGAAGCGGATTTAGAAGATGTGACACCGCGTACACCGATTTCTGCCGAAAAGCTGGGCGAGAGAGCCCGGTTTACAGCACCGGAAGATAATGCCGAAGAACGGTGTTATTTCTTGAAAAACAAAGGAAATTCCATTTCGGCTGTCAATAAAAAGTTGGGAGTTCGGGCGATGGTATCGTATTCCAAGGACACCTTGCCGTGCCTTGTTCAATGCAACAGCCCTGCTTCGCAGGATTATTCGTTGGGATTGGAGCCTGCTACTTGCCTTTTAGACGATGGCTTTTGTTACAAGCAAATTGCGCCGCAGGAACAGGTGCGGTTTGCGGTGTCGTTGGCGTTTAACGAAGTGTAACATGTCTGTCGTTTGTTTGAGCATGTGATACAACAAAAATAACAAATAAAAGAGGAGGATTTTGTATGTGGTGGATACCGGTGTTATTGTTGGTGTTGGTTATTGTCATTATTCCGAATATTCGTATTGTGCCGCAAGCACACGAATTTGTTATCGAACTGTTGGGAAAATATAAAACTACATGGTCGGCAGGGTTGCATGTGAAAATCCCGCTTATTGAACGCGTTGCCAAAAAAGTAACCGTCAAGGAACAGGTGTTGGATTCCCCGCCTCAACCGGTTATTACGAAAGACAATGTTACGATGCAAATTGATACGGTGATTTACTATGCCATTTACGATGCCAAGCTCTATGCTTACGGTGCGGTAAATCCCATTTCTGCCCTTGCCAATCTTGCCGCTACCACATTGCGTAATCTTGTCGGTGAATTGGAATTGGACGGAACCTTGACTTCGCGTGATACCATCAACGCGAAAATGACCGAAATTTTGGATGAAGCGACGGATAAGTGGGGGATTAAGGTCAATCGCGTTGAACTGAAAAACATTATTCCGCCTGCCGAAATTCAAAACGCTATGGAAAAACAAATGAAGGCTGAACGTGACCGCCGCGAAACATTGCTGCAAGCGGAAGGGCATAAAGCGGCTGCCATCACGCGTGCCGAGGGTGATAAGCAAGCCATGATTCTTGCCGCCGAAGGTGAGCGTGATGCTCGAATTGCGCGTGCCGAAGGTGAGGCAAAGGCGATATTTTTGTCCAAGAAAGCGGAAGCGGACGGTTTGCGTGAACTTAAAAACGCAGGAGTTAATACCGCTGTTTTGGAACTGAAAAAATATGAAGCGTTGGTTGCTCTTTCCAACGGAAAGGCTTCTAAAATTATTATCCCAACCGATGCGGTGAATGCCACAAAAGCCAATGTGTTGTTTTCGGAAACCACCGGACTCGGCGATGTAACAGTCCCTGCCGCAGAGGAGGAACCTGCCACACCGAAAATAGATGTGTGTTGTGAGGAATAAGACTTGTTTATCGGTTTTTGGTGTGAAAAGGAGATAGCGGCCAATGTTTAAGGGTGCTGTTTTTGATGTGGACGGAACGTTGGTGGATTCCTTGTTCATTTGGGGTGTGTTGTGGAGTGGAATCGGGAAAACCTATGCAGGGGATGCCTCTTTCCGACCGCGGCCGGAAGACGACAAGAAGATAAGGACCATGCTGTTAAAGGATACCATGGCATTGCTTCATACGCAGTATGGACTCGGTGAAAGCGGTGAGGAGTTATTGGCGTTTGCCAACCGCTTAATTGAACGGTTTTACCGAGAAGAGATTTGCCTGAAAGACGGAGTGACCGATTTTTTAGAGTATTTGAAAGCACAAAACATACCGATGTGTATCGCCACCGCCAATTCGGAAAAACTGATTCGGTTGGCGATGCAGCGGTGCGGATTGGACCGTTATTTCTCGAAGGTGATTTCGTGTTACGATGTCGGGAAGGGCAAAGATGAGCCGCATGTGTTTTTGGAAGCGAGTCGGTATCTGGGAACTTCTGTTGCACAAACCTGTGTGTTTGAGGATTCGTTGACAGCGGTGAAAACCGCGAAAAAAGCGGGTTTTCAAACCGTGGCGATTTACGATGAAAAAAATTACGGGCAAGAGGAGTTGGCGAAAACAGCGGATGTCTATATCCCAAAAGGGAAAACCTTAAAAATGCTCATACTTTGATAAAAACAAATCTTATCTATCAAAAAAACACGCCGCCGTTGACACATCAACGGCGGCGTACTTTTTTATTTTTATTGCGGGAATTGTTCGCGGTCTAACACGCGCTTCATATTGGCACCTAACATTTCTTCTAACCACTCATCCGGCAGGTTGAGGGACAAAATGCGTCCCATTTCCCAAGCGACATCATGTACGACGGTATCGGTGCCGAAAATCACACGGCGATAGTCGATTTTTTGCAAGGTTTCCTCCAACGGGATATCGGTGGTAAAGGTACCGCACAGTTCAAACATACAGTTTTTGTAGCGCTCATCTTGTGCGATTGCTTCACTTTGACGACGGCCTTCACTCCCGCCGCCCATGTGAGCAATGATAAAGGTGGCGTTAGGATAGCGTGTGGCGGTTTCAGCGACTTGTAACGCTGTACCGTGTTTGCCTTCCCAAGAATGTACTAACACGTGCAAGTGATAGCGGTCAGCATAGCGGAAAATGTGATCGAGGCACGGGTCGGTAATATCGACGCCAATGTATTCCGGAATGAGTTTAAAGCCGCAGAAATAGCCGCCTTTAAAGAACTTATCCAACAATTCCTCGGTATACAATTCAGCATAATGTGGGTTGATAACCAAATTGCCGCGGAAACGGTCGGTACGATTGCCGATGGCTTCTTCCAATGCGATGTTGCCTTGAATCGGTTCGCCAAACAAGGCAACTTCAGACATGGAGCACACCATGTCGATGCCGAAGCGTTCCATATCTTCCTCAAACAAGGCGATTTGTTTATCCAATTCGTTTTCTGTCAAGAACCAACTGCGTGTAAACGGACCGATGTGTGTATGGGCATCAATGACCAGCACATCTTTGACACCTTCGCCTGCCATAAACGGTTCCCAAAAACGATTTTCCACCGCAAAGGGCAATTCTTTGCGATTGGTTTTGAGTAAGGCTTGCCGTTTTTTGGGGAACAAGTTTACCAAGTTGTCCCAAGCGATGCAATCACGTTGTTCTTGCGGAATGCGTGCATACGCAAGGCCTGCCAACGCGGCACCGTTATGAGCTTTTGAGCCCAAACCGAATACCAGCCGTTCGGGGCCGACATGCTCGGCTACGATTTTGATGGCGTCGCGTGTATGTAACCAAGAGATATCCAGATATACATTTTTGGTGCGATTTAATGCGTTAAAGCAGATGGAAAGTTGCCACCACATGACTTTTCGAATAACGAAATTTAACTCCGGAAACGCATTAGCGGAGGCAATTAAGTCTTCTAAATCCACTGACAAATTCATTTCCGAGACATCCACGAGTACCACGGGACGATATTTTTTGATTCGTTTTAAGATGGGGTTAATCTCCAAAAAGCGAAACCGATTTGTGACCGGTGACAATACGAGTGCGGCGGTGGGGTATGCCTCAAAGCAACTTTCCAAATGCTCCAATTCTCCGTTGCCAACCAACATGCTGGGGTTGGCGGAAAAAGCCGGTACCAAACGGTCGGCATATTCCGGATGCTTTTTCATATCTTCTATCAGATAACGGTTGCCGTACACCGGGTGTAAATCACGGGCACAGTTATGGCTGACAATGGTTTGCCATACGCCGAGACGGTCCATGGATGCCATTAAATCCGACAGTTCCGGATAATCCGGTTGTGCGTAAGGACCTTTACCGTAACAGCCGTTAACATTAAAATAATACTTGCTTCTCATATACGGATACCTCCTAATTTTCAAATGACGAGGACAGTTTATCACATTTTATTTTTTTTTTCAAGTGTTTATTGCATATTCCATCAGGCTGATGTAAGATAGGGGTGTATTAACTTGTCTGTGAAAGGATGTCGTAGTATGAACACGCATCAGAGCTTAACCGAAGACCTTATTCGTTTGGGTATTCGCCCAAACGATATGGTGACGATGCACTCGTCGATGAAGAAAATCGGGGCAACCGAGAACGGCGGTGATACCGTGATTGATGTTTTTTTCGATTACCTCGGCAAAGACGGATTGTTTGTGTTGCCGTCACAAACTTGGGGGACGATTCGATATTACGACAATATTTACGATCCCAAGCGGGTGGCCAGTTGTTTGGGGTTGTTGCCCAATTTAATGCTCGCGCGCGAGGGGGTTGAACGGTCATTGCATCCCACCCATTCGGTGTGTGCTTACGGCAAGAACGCCGCGGAATTTGTGGACGGTGAACTTGGTGCGACAGAATTTGTGCCGATTACCGGTTGCTATCACAAGTTGTTGGAACAAGGCGGCAAAGTGATGTTGGTGGGGGTGACAAACCACGCGAACACTTTTTTGCACGGCTTGGAATTGTGGGAAACCGAAGGACGGCCTTGGTGGTTGAAGGATACGCCGGTGTATTACAAAATCAAATTGCCGAACGGGGAATTGGTGGACGGTCACGTTTATCATACCAAAGTCGGTACCAGCCAACATTTTGATAAGATGTTGGATGTTATGCTGGCACACGAATCCACCGTGGTCGGCAAGTTCGGTCAGGCGGATACGATTGTGTTGGATTTGCCGAAAATCTACCCGGTGATTTCGCAAATGTTCCGTGATAATCCGCGTATCTTTTTGGAAGCATAAATATTTATGAGCACTCATGCCGTCTAATAAAAAAGCATCCTCATTTACGACGTCTAAGGTTTAACGCCGTAAACAAGAATGCACTTGCATTTCACTGCTCGGTAGCAGTTATATGATTTTATTAATGAATGAAAATATATCCCAACCCCATGAGAATATACAGCGGGCCGAAACAATACACCATAAACATTTCCGCATGAGGAACTTTCGTTCTAAAGCAGTCGGTAACCGCTAAACATTCAAAGATATACGCCGCCGCGCCGCAAAAATAACCAACCGCTTTCAAAGTGGTGTATAGGCTGTGAAGAAACAAAGAGAAAAGGAAAATCAGCGCTGCTAAAGTGACAAACACATTTCGCAAAACCAAAAACACATAATCCATTTTAGGATGCTTACCATGAGTAAAGTCCTCTTTGTCGGGGATGGTTAGGTCCACCGTGTGTTTAATTTGTTCTAATAATTCCGGCATGTGGTACATCCTTTCTTGTTGATAATTGTTATTATACCATCAAAAAAGGTGCAAAGCAAGGGACAACATCGTATCGGCTTGGATAAAAAAGAAAGAGTAGCATTTGCTACTCTTTCTTTTTTGGGATTGATATCCGTTATTTTGTATTTGCACCAAGTTTATTCTTTGCAAAATGCTCTTTTGTTAAGTCGGCAACAACCTTGGATAGTGCAACGATTGCTATTAAGTTAGGTAATGCCATTAAAACGTTGAAGCAATCTGCCAATAACCACACGACATCAATACTTGCTACTGCACCAACAAACACAAATACGATGTACACGATTCGATAGGTGATGATAGCCGTTTCGCTTTTTTTACTAAACAAAAATCCGGCACATACTTCTCCGTAATACGCCCAGCCCAGTATGGTTGAAAGCGAGAAAAACACGGTCGCGATTGCCACGACAAGTTCACCGACAACCGGCAACGCTTCGTTAAACGCTGCACTGCTGAGTGCCGCACCATTTAAGCTCGGATTTAAACCTTGTGCGGCGTAAATGTTTAAATAAACATCCGACGTCAATACGACCAATGCAGACACTGTACAGATAACGATTGTCGTCGCAAACACTTCAAACATTCCCCACATACCTTGCTTTACAGGGTCTGTTGTGCTGGAAGCAGCATGCGCTATCGGTGCACTACCTAAACCTGCCTCGTTGGTGAACACGCCTCTACCTACACCAAATCGCATCGCAGAAAGAATGCTATATCCGGCAACGCCACCGAATACGGATTTAAAATTAAAGGCTTCCGTGAATATCAAAGAAAAGGCAGCGGGGATTTTTTCAACATTGATACATAAGGCAACCAATGCGCTGACAATAAAGAATATGGCCATTACCGGAACGAGTTTTTCATTAATCGATGCAATTCGTTTAACGCCACCAATAATAACAAAGGCAACTAATATCGTTATTACGGCACCGGTAATCCACGTAGGGATATGCATCGCCTTGTTCAAAACGCCGGCCATAGCATTGGACTGCGTTGCGTTGCCTGTTCCTATACAGGCTATCATAGCAAAGATGGAAAAGAACATAGGCAAAGCCTTACTTTTAAGTCCATTCTTCATATAATACATAGGTCCGCCAACCCATGCACCTTTTTCATTCTTTTCTCTGTACTTTAAGGAAAGGGTTATTTCCGCATATTTTGTTACCATACCTAACAATGCGCTTATCCACATCCAAAATACGGCACCGGGTCCACCTGCAACTAATGCGGTGGCCAAACCGGCGATACTGCCTGTTCCTATCGTCCCGGCAAGGGCTGTCGTTACTGCCTGGAAAGGACTTACGCTACCCTTTTCTTTAACATGTTGACTTTTATCAAACAAGGAACCTACCGTAGACTTTATTGCATAGACAAAACGCCGGAATTGCAAGCCCTTTGTTTTTATCGTTAAAAACGCACCGACTGCTATGAGCAATATCATCATTAACACGCTCAATATATTATTATATATAGAACTTAATATCGCTTCCATTTTCTCATCCCTCTTTAATATTTATTATCTTTGCCCCAATTTATGCCAACCAGCACATTATACTATATTTTTACAAAAAATCAATAGGTACGACATATTTTCTTCATAAAAATTTTCACTATCGGGAATGTGCGGTTTAGTTTTGTCGTGTTGATTAGGTGAACCTACGACCCATACGTTTGCGGTGCCCAAAAAAATCGTCGGATGCTTCGATTTTTTCGCCGTAAGGCGGCGCTCGGTGCGTGTTACAGTTTGGGCTGGCGAAAACCAACAGAAAAAACTAAAAAACAACCACCCAATCGGGTGGTTGTTTTTTTTGGGTGTTTTGAACTTAATGACACGAATGAAACGTGCCTGAAAACTGAGGATTTTCTTACATTTGTTTAAATTTATTGTAAGTTATACAATTTACACAATTTTCATCATATTTTTTAAAACTTCTAAAAATACCATTATCCAACCCCTCATCACCAAGAGGATTTCCCTTGAGAACAAAAAGAGTATTCAAAACTTTTGCATCAAATTTATAAATCGGTACTCTATCTCCATATTGTTTGCCTGCAAGTTTAGGAAAATGAGGAATTTGCTCCCAACAAATAGTATTATCAACAAAATGAATTATAGTTTTGCTATTGGCTCTTTTTTTAGGAATAATGATTGTATATTCTTTTTCATCACATTTTACAGAATATACATTCACAAATTCCGTTTGGTTAATAAGTTGTTTGTTTTCCTTAAAAGAATTAAACAATTTCATATAATTCACCTCTTAAGTGTATTATAGCATAAAAGCGGTGGAGGGGCAAGGAATTTAAATGAAGCACTCGCTTCGCTCGCGTGAAGCAGAGGCTTCGCCTCTATGAAGCATTTTGCTTCGCAAAATATGAAGCGAAGCGCACTTTCCGTTTCTTAATGTGCCGAAGGCACGCTTCATAGCCGTAGGCGACTTCATTTTTCATGCACCATAAGGTGCGCTTCATTGAAAAAACTCCTTGAGAAATCTCAAGGAGTTTTTTCTGGCGCCTACTGTAGGGCTCGAACCTACGACCCATACGTTTGCGGTGCCCAAAAAAATCTTCGGGTGCTTCGCACGTTCCTTCGATTTTTTTGACCGCGGCACCAACTGCGCCCTCGCTGTATCCGCCGTGTGGCGGCGCTCGGGCTCGTTACAGTTAACAGCCGCCATGCGGCTGTTAACACAAAGTAGCAGCACCAAACCAACCGTAGAAACTAAAAAAAGCAACCACCCGATTGGGGGGTTGCTTTTTTTTTGGCGCCTACTGTAGGGCTCGAACCTACGACCCATACGTTTGCGGTGCCCAAAAAAATC
>JAGBSU010000076.1 GCA_017631705.1 Clostridia bacterium
GAAACATTGTGAGCGAACGGAATCTTAGAAAAACACGGACCGGTATTGTCGTGAGCGACAAAATGGATAAAACCGTTGTTGTGGCCATTGAAGACAATGTCCATCATCCGTTATACAAAAAAATCATCAAACATACCGTGAAGCTGAAAGCCCACGATGAAAATAACGAGTGCCGCCAAGGCGACCGCGTTATGGTAATGGAAACCCGCCCGTTGTCCAAAGACAAACACTGGCGCGTGACCCAAATCATCGAGAAGGCAAAATAAGTCGGTTAATCTGAAAGGAGGAACACACTGTGGTACAACAGCAGACCTACCTCAAAGTTGCCGACAACACCGGCGCGAAGGAGCTTATGTGTATTCGCGTTCTCGGTGGTTCCGGCCGGAGGTATGCAAATATCGGCGATGTCGTGGTTGCTTCTGTTAAAAAAGCAGCACCCGGCGGCGTTGTGAAAAAGGGCGATGTGGTGAAAGCCGTTATCGTTCGTACAGTGAAAGGCGTTCGTCGTGAAGACGGAACTTATATTCGTTTTGACGAAAACGCAGCCGTCATCATTCGTGATGACAAAAACCCCAGAGGTACTCGTATCTTTGGGCCGGTGGCAAGAGAATTGAGAGAAAAAGATTATCTTAAAATCCTCAGCCTTGCCCCCGAAGTGCTGTGATGGGAGGTGCCGAAATTGAGTAACAAACTTCATGTGAAAAAGGACGATACCGTTCTCGTTATCAGCGGTGATGACCGTGGCAACAAAGGTAAAGTGTTGGAGGTCAGCCCCAAAGAGGGAAAGGTTATTGTCGAAGGCTTGAACATGGTGAAAAAACATGTGAAGCCCCGTAAAATGGGTGAAAACGGCGGCATCGTTGAAGCCGAAGGCGCTTTGTACGCTTGCAAGGTAAAGGTTATTTGCCCTGCTTGCAAAGAGCCTGTCCGTGTTGCTTATAAAAAGGTTGCCGGTGACGACGGCAAGGCCCGCTCGGTTCGCGTTTGCAGAAAATGCGGCGAGACACTGTAAGGAGGAGGGACATACAAATGGCAAGATTAAAAGAATTTTATAAAAAGGATGTCGCTCCCGCACTGATGAAAAAATTCAGTTACAAGAGTGTCATGCAAGTGCCGAAGTTGGACAAAATTATCATCAACGTCGGTTGCGGTGAAGCGAAGGATAACGCAAAGGTTATCGACGCTATCACCATTGACTTGGAAACAATCACCGGTCAACGTCCGGTTGTTTGCAAGGCTAAAAAATCAGTTGCTAACTTCAAATTGCGTGAAGGAATGAGCATCGGTGTTAAAGTGACATTGCGCTGCGATCGTATGTATGAATTCTTAGACAGTTTGTTCAATGTGGCTTTGCCCCGTGTGCGTGACTTCCGCGGTATCAACCCGAACTCGTTCGACGGTCGCGGTAACTACAACATGGGTATCAAAGAGCAATTGATTTTCCCCGAAATCGAATACGATAAAATCGATAAAGTACGCGGTATGGATATTTGCTTTGTCACTACCGCTAACACCGATGAAGAAGCACGTGAGTTGCTCAGCTTGATGGGCGCTCCGTTCGCGAAATAAGGAGGGAAAACAAATGGCAAAAACATCTATGAAAGTTAAGCAACAAAGAACGGCCAAGTTTTCCACGCGTGCGTACAACCGCTGCAAAATCTGCGGTCGTCCCCATGCTTATTTGCGGAAATACGGTGTGTGTCGTATTTGTTTTAGGGAACTTGCCTACAAAGGTGAAATTCCCGGCGTGAAAAAGGCCAGTTGGTAATAGCTAGAAGGAGGTTGACGGAATGCAAATCACCGATACAATTGCCGATATGCTGACGAGAATTCGTAACGCGAGTTCGGCGAAGCATGATTCGGTGGATATCCCCGCTTCCAACATGAAGAAGGCTATTGCCCAGATTCTTGTTGACGAGGGATATGTCAAGAATTATCAAATCATTGAAGATGGCAAGCAAGGCGTCATTCGCATTACTCTGAAATACCAAGGACCTTCCAAGTCTCCGGTGTTGATGGGTTTGCGTCGTGTTTCCAAGCCCGGCTTGCGCATCTATTCCAGCAGTGAGGATATGCCGAGAGTCATGAAAGGCATCGGTACCGCCATCGTGTCTACATCGAAAGGTGTTATGACCGATAAAAAAGCCCGTAAAGAAAACGTGGGCGGCGAAGTCCTCGCATTCGTGTGGTAAGGGGGAGAAGAAAATGTCAAGAATTGGTCGTAAACCCATTACCATTCCTGCCGGCGTTCAAGTGACGGTTGCCGATAACACGGTGACAGCGAAGGGCCCCAAAGGCACCTTAACGCAAAAATTTCATGCGAACATGGCCGTAACGGTTGAGGGCAGCGAAATTTTAGTCACCCGTCCGAACGACGAAAAAGAAAATCGTGCATTGCACGGTTTGACCCGTACCTTGATCAGCAATATGGTGCAAGGTGTCGCTACCGGTTTCTCGAAAGAGTTAGACGTGAACGGCGTTGGTTATCGTGTTGCGAAGCAAGGTAAAGATTTGGTGATGAACTTAGGTTACAGCCACCAAGTTACTATGAGCGAAATTCCGGGTATCACCATTGAAGTTCCCAGCCCGAACAAAATTATTGTTAGCGGTCCGGACAAACAATTGGTGGGTCAATTTGCCGCCGAAATTCGCGAAAAACGTCCGCCCGAGCCGTATAAAGGCAAAGGCATCAAATATGTCACCGAGCATATCCGCCGCAAGGAAGGTAAGACCGGTGCTAAGGGCAAGAAGTAAGGAGGAGGAAAATACATGGTCAGCAAAAAAGACAGCAACCAAGCTCGGTTGCACCGCCACGTACGTGTTCGTGGTAAGATTTCCGGCACTGCTGAGTGCCCCCGCTTGAACGTGTTCCGCTCCTTGAACCACATCTATGCCCAAATCATTGATGATGTCAAGGGTGTGACACTCGTCGCTGCTTCCAGCACCGAAAAAGATTTCGGCATGGCAGGCGGTAACAAAGAAGCGGCCCGCAAGGTCGGCGAATTAGTCGCAAAACGTGCTTTGGAAAAAGGCATCGAAAATGTTGTCTTTGACAGAGGCGGTTACATCTATCACGGCCGTGTTGAGCAATTGGCCGAAGGCGCCCGTGAGGGCGGCCTCAAGTTCTAAGAAAGGAGAGGATTACTTTGGCCAGAAGAGAAGAAATGCACGACGAATACAAAGAAACCGTAGTTGCCATTAACCGCGTCAGCAAAACCGTCAAGGGCGGTCGCGTGATGAAATTTTCCGCTTTGGTAGTGGTCGGTGATGGCAACGGAACAGTTGGTTTCGGTACCGGTAAAGCCGGTGAAGTGCCGGATGCTATCCGCAAAGGCATTGAGGATGCGAAAAAGAACTTAGTGAAGATTTCTCTGAAAGGAAACACCATTCCCCACGAGGTAATCGGTGCTTTCGGAGCCGGTCGAGTTTTGATGAAACCGGCAGCTCCCGGTACCGGTGTTATCGCCGGTGGTGCTGTGCGTGCCGTTGTAGAGGCAGCCGGTATCAAGGATATCCGTACCAAGGCTCTCCGCTCCAACAACCCTTTCAACGTGGTTAGCGCCGTGATGAACGGTTTGACGCAATTGCGCACTGCTGAAGAAGCCGGTGCTACTCGCGGCAAAACCGCTAAGGAAATTTTAGGATAAGAGGAGGGCATACACATGGCAAAGAAAGCAAAAGATTGCATGCAAGTTAAATTGGTTCGCAGTTTAATCGGTGCCAAAAAAGACCAAATTGCTACTGCTAATTCTTTGGGTTTGCGTAAAATAGGCGACACGGTATGCCAACCTGTTAACGCAGCCACTCAAGGTAAGGTAGCGAAAATTATTCACCTCGTTGAGGTAGTAGAAGCTTAACCATTTCGAACAAGGAGGTGCGAACAATATGAAGCTACAAGAGCTTTCTCCGGCTCCCGGTTCTGTTCGGGATGTCAAGAGAATCGGCAGAGGTCATGGTTCCGGCCAAGGCAAAACTGCCGGTAAAGGACACAAAGGTCAAAAAGCCCGTGCAGGCCACGGCATGCGCCCGGGTTTTGAAGGCGGTCAAATGCCTTTGCAAAGACGAGTTCCGAAAAGAGGATTTGTCAACATTTTTGCTACGAAATACGCTACGGTGAATCTCGCAGCATTGAACGCATTTGAAGACGGTGCTGTTGTCGATGCAGAAGCATTGAAACAAGCCGGTCTCGTGAAGAAAACTTTTGACGGTATCAAAGTTTTGGCAAACGGTACGTTAACCAAAAAATTGACCGTCAAAGCAGCAGCCTATTCTGAAGCAGCCAAAGCCAAAATTGAAGCTGTGGGTGGAAAGGCTGAGGTGATTTAACGTGTTTCAAACCTTACGGAACGCATGGAAAATCACTGATTTACGCAAAAAAATCTTATATACCTTGCTCATTGTATTAATTTTCCGAATCGGCTCGGCGATTACCGTCCCGTTTGTCGACGTGGAAAATTTGACCAAAGCTGTGACGGCTGTTACTGCCGGAAATAATGCCAACTTTATGGATTATCTCACCATGATATCCGGTGGCGGTTTTTCCAGCGCTAGTATTTTCGCTTTGTCGATTACCCCGTACATTAATGCCAGCATTATTATCCAACTGTTAACGGTTGCGATTCCGGTGTTAGAACGGTTGGCAAAGGAAGGCGAAGCCGGTCGTAAAGTGCTTGGTAAAATCACTCGTTTTGTGACGGTTGGTTTAGGTCTGATGCTCGGTATTGCGTATTACTTTATGTTGCGCAACAATGCCAATTACAGCAGCATGAATGTGCTTGTTAAAGAAGCACAAAAGGGCTTTGGCGCTTGGTTCGCCGCCGTGACAATTGTTCTTTGCTTTGTCGCCGGTTCGGCACTTATCATGTGGCTGGGTGAGCAGGTCAATGAGAAGGGTATCGGTAACGGCATTTCTATTCTGTTGTTTGCGGGTATTTTGTCCGGTATTCCGGATGCCGCAAGGACTTTATGGAATTGGTTCTATGTTGCCGGTATCGCGCAGTTGGGCAACGACCCCTCTGCCATTAAAAATGTTATTTTAGTTCCTATTGTCTTGGTTATCTTCTTGGCGATGATCAGTTTCATTGTCTTTATGGGATACGACGCTCGGCATCTCCCATAAAGACA
>JAGBSU010000077.1 GCA_017631705.1 Clostridia bacterium
AAACGGTGCCAAACATTTTCCGATCATTGCCAAAATACTGCTACCGCTTTCTTCCGGTGGTAGCATATTCAGCTGAAAATCAAACGATTGTAAAAACCAAATCACTACCGAAGCGGCTAATAAAATGGTGCCGGCGCGTATGGCAAAATCCTTAACACGTTCCCACAGGTGCATAAACAGGGTTTTAAACGTGGGTAAACGGTAAGGTGGTAATTCCATTACAAAGGCAGCATGTTCGCCTTTTAGAACGGTTTTTCGCAATAAAATGGCACATAAAATAGCCACAACCAAGCCGGTAAGATAAATACCGAATACTATTAGTCCTTTATGTTGTGGGAAAAAGGCTGCAATAAACAAAGCGTATACCGGCATTTTTGCCGAACAAGACATAAACGGTGTTAAGATAATGGTCATACGTCTGTCGCGTTCATTTTCTAACGTACGTGCTGCCATGATACCAGGTACAGAGCAACCGAATCCCATCAACATCGGTACAAACGACCGACCGGATAAGCCTGTTTTATGTAACAATTTATCCATAATAAACGCGGCACGAGCCATATAACCGCTGTCTTCTAAAATGGATAAGAAGAAAAACAAGATTAAAATTTGAGGGAAAAACGAAACAATCGAGCCAACACCGGTGACGATACCGTCGCACACTAAGCTTACTGCCCATGGTGAGGTGTTGACAGATGCTAACCAATCACGCAACCAAGGGGCAAATTGTTCGTTGATTAGCAAATCTAACCATTCCGTTAACATACTACCGAGCGGACCGAACGTGATATAAAACACCAATGCCATAACAACAGCAAAAAGCGGGATAGCAAAATACTTGTGTGTAACGAAACGGTCTACTTTATCCGAAAGCGTTAATTCGCCTACCGGTTTTAACCGCGTGACACATTGTGAGCAAACGCGGCAAATGAATTTGTATTTTTGATCGGCAATAATCATATCGCGATCGCCGTAACGCTTTTCCAATTCGGTGATAATTTCATTAATCAATAATGCTTCGCCATCGGTCAATTCTAACGCTTCAATGGTCAAAGTATCGTTATCAATGATTTTAACAGCCGACCAACGAAGCGGGAAGCCTTTTTGCATGCAACGAGGTTCAATGATATGTTCAATACGCAATATCGCTTGCATAACGTCTTCGGAATAAATCTCATCAATCACGTGTGAGGAATGATATTCTTCCGTATGATGGTCACGGCGTTCGTGAAGTTGATGTTGAATGTAGGTATTACCGTTATAAAGCGACGCTGTGCGTAATGCCAATTCTTTTTCGTCATAAGCGGAAAGGTTTTGCAGGGTAGCCTCTACCCCATCGTGACGCGCACGTTCTTCCAGTTCTTTGATACCTTTTCCATGACTGGCGGAAATCGGTACCACCGGTAAAGAAAGAAAATGTTCTAATTTTTGCACGTCAATTGAAATGCCGCGGCTTTTGAGCATATCCATCATGTTTAATGCCACCACAATCGGGCGACCAAGCTCTGCTAATTGTAGGGTGAGATATAAATTCCGTTCTAAATTTACCGCATCAACAACATCGATGATAACATCCGGTTTTTCGTTTTTAATAAAATTACGAGCTACCAATTCTTCGGCAGAATACGGTGACAAGGAATAAATACCCGGCAAATCCACTACCGTAACATCTTCACCGTGTGTTTTTAGTTTTCCTTCCTTTTTTTCCACCGTAACACCGGGCCAGTTTCCGACATATTGGTTAGAACCGGTTAATTCATTAAATAAAGTGGTTTTACCGCAGTTGGGGTTACCGACTAATGCATAGACGTGGTTCATGGTGCCACCTCCGTGCTTTCTACCGTGATTTCGCGTGCCTCCGAGCGACGAATACTCAACTCATACCCGCGTACATTCAGTTCTAACGGGTCGCCAAGCGGCGCGGCTTTACGGAGAATCAACACCGCACCCGGTGTGATTCCCATATCAATAATACGACGACGTAAAGCACCGGAACAACCCAGACCGGTAACAACCGCCGTTTCCCCTATTTTCATATCATTTACTGTTTTTTTCAAAGCATTCTCACCCTTTTTACTGTATAAATTATATACCAAAATCAAAGGATTTGTCAATGCGGAAAAAGAGAAAACCGTTCCCTTGTCCCGAAAAAAAGACGGTCAAAGGAACGGTGTTATTAGCAAAATTAAACTTCATTATGATATTTTCAGTTGTAAACGAAACTTATCGGAAATCATCGCGACAAACTCTGAGTTTGTCGGTTTTCCTCTATCGGTATGAATGGTATATCCAAAATAAGAATTCAGTACATCGACATCTCCACGGTCCCATGCGACTTCAATAGCGTGCCGAATTGCTCGTTCCACGCGTGAAGAGGTTATCCCATGTTTTTTAGCAACAGCAGGATATAAACGTTTAGTGACGGCATTGATGATTTCGTCATCGTTGATTGCCATCAAAATAGAGTCTCGCAAATATTGATATCCCTTGATATGTGCAGGGACACCGATTTGATGTAATATTTCGGTAATGCGTATTTCCAAGTTGCTGTTATTTTCATTTCTTCGAAGCGGTTCAATATTGTTACCAAATGAAGAAAGCGTTAAAATACGATTCGCCATTTCATCGGCGTCAAACGGTTTTAGAAAATAATAATCCGCGCCGGCCCCAATTGCCTCTCTTTCCAATTTATCGTTGTCAAACGCCGACATGATCATAAATTGCGGTGTTTGCGGTAACTTTAATGTTCGAATAGTATTCATTACGCCGATGGCATCCATTTGCGGTAAAAAGAAATCCATAATCACGACGTCCGGGTTTTTATGGACAATGTTTTCCACCACCGTTTTACCGTCTTTTTCCGATGTTTCTACCTCTAATCCATGTGCACGCATACGCGCTGCACAAAACATTCCGAAATTTTCGCTGTTATCTGCTAACAGCACTTTGATTTTTTTATCCAACTCACATGACCTCCGTTATAATTTTGCCGGCAACATTAGATTACCATAAATTGGAAATATTTTCAAGTCATTCCCAATTAAAAAATAATTTTTGTGAAAAAAGATAAAAAAATCAATAAAAAATACGGTAAAAAAGGAAATTTCCATAAATTTCCATTTGGTTTTTGTCTAACACTGCATATTTTTTGCAACATTGTCTTTTATATCTTGCATCAGTCCCTCTAATATACAGATATTATAGGTTAATTTTTAAAAAAAGCCACCGCAACAGCACCGGGGCCTGCGTGCGTACCAATCACGCTGCCAATGGTGGTATACTGAAGATTTTGGAGTCCTTTTTCCCACAAATGCTTGCTATCTTCAATGTATTTTAAAAGAAGAGTATCGGAAAGTCCGCTATATCCAAGCAGAACCGGTTTGCTAAAATCAATGCCACCCGCTTTTTCAATTTCTTGAACAAGTAAATTGTTACCCATCTTGGAACCACGAGCTTTGCCAAGCATAGTGATGACGCCATCGGTAACAGAAAGAACGGGTTTAATATTGAGCACACCACCGGCAAACGCTACCGCTTTCGAAATACGACCGCCTTTTTGTAAATATTCCAGCGTATCGACAAGGGCAACGATAACAATCTTTTTCTTTTCTTCTTCAAGAATTGTTGCAATTTCCTTAGCACTTTTTCCTTCGTCTAACAATTTCACTGCCAGTTCCACCAAAATCCCGCTACCCATAGCCGCGCTGGCACTGTCTACTACATAAATATTCTCGTAATCGGCTGCGGCTATGCAGGCACTTTGATAGGTACCGGAAAACTTTGAAGCCAAGGTAATAACAACCGCTTCGTCGCCGGCTTCTTTTGCCTCTTCAAACGCATTGATAAACATATCAGGCGTTCCTTGACTGGTTGTGGGTAGTACGTCGCCTTCGACAAGTTTTTCATAAAACGTCTTGCTGTCGATGGTAACACCGTCAATATATTCTTCATCCCCAAAACGTACCATAAGTGGAATGACGTGGACACGTTTTTTGATTTCCGGCACAAAATCTGCTGTGGAATCAACGATAATTCTTGTTTTCATACAACTCTTCTCATCTTTTATACGTTTGCTTTCAAATAGTTTAACAGTTCATTCATGTCCCCTTGTGGGTAAGCGGAAATATCTTTGCCGGATTTGTTGATTAAGCAATCCGTTAGCAAAAACACTTTCATTCCCAGGTTTTCGGCTACCATATCGTCATCGACATCGTTTCCAACCATTAAACATTCTTCTGCCGTGACCCCTAAATTATTCAGTACCTCTTTATAATACTTCAGGTTCGGCTTGGAATAGTGAGCATTTTCATACGTCGTAAAAAACGCAAAATCCTCCGGTGCAAGACCGGCCCAACGTATGCGTTTTTTAGTGGCTATACTCGGGAATATCGGGTTAGTAGCAAGAGCTATGTTTACCCCTTTTTCTTTCAGAAAATGGATAATTTCCGCCGATTTTTCACTAAAACCGCAAACCGCTTGCACTTTATCGAAATCCTCTTCATAAAACCGTGCGAAAAGCGGTTCGTCGTCTATGGCACGTTCGCCGAAAATTTCGCAAAACTTTGTCCAAAACGCCGCTTCGTTGGTTTTTTCGCCACTGTTTTTAATCATTTCCTTGGTGCCGGTCCAAATAACGGGAATGAGTTTATCGGGATCGTATCCGTGTGGTGCTAATTTCTTTGCCAGAGAACCAAAATATGCTTTTACAAATTCATCTTGATTCATCGGTAAAAGTGTACCATCAAGATCAAATAAAACGGTTGTTGTTTTCATTTTGTCACCTTATGTTCATGTTTCTTTGTAATTAATTCAATATCGTTGCTGATAATGGCCAGACACCGATAAAATTCTTTTCTTTCTTCCTCGGTCATACCGGCACCGATTTCACGAAGGACGGCACCAATCTTATCCGCTATCTTTTTGCCGACCTCGTTCCCTTTACTTGTCAACACAAGCTGGCTTTTATACCGTTTGGCGGTTTTGGATTCGCAAGTAAGATACTCATTTTTTTCAAGATATTCGATAGCACGTGAAATAGTTGCCTTATCTTCCTCACACCGCTCGCACAAATCGGTTGATGTTAAACCGTTGTCGGTGTAAAGATAATACAAGCAAGAAATGTGTGCGCTTTTTAAGTTGTATTCTGCCATCTCTTGATTCTTGATTTTACGAATATTACGGCTGATTCGGTTAATCAGCATTGTAAATGTTTCGAAACGTTCTTGCATTCGTATAACACCTCCGAATTTGTTGAATTTTCAACAAGTGATACTATATCATAAACTTGTTGAAATGTCAACAAGTTGTCCATAAAAACCGGAACTCACAAGGAAATCCGGTTTTATAAGCTAACTTCTTTTAAAGCGTATTTGCCAACGAAATAATATAAAAATTCTACAAAGCCTTATTTAAAGTCACTTTTTGAAAACTAAAGATAAAAACGCACTATTCTCTATGCGAAAATAGTGCGTTTATGTGATACACGTTAGACCAACATTTTAGTGGAGCTAGGTCAAATTACAGCTCCGTTAAATTTCAAAGGTAAAGTTTACCAGCGGAGCATGCTGTTGGGCGCCATATACATCTCGCTCTCCCAAAGCACCTGAGGGCATGGGCCGAACAATGGTTGCCTTAATAGCCTTCGCATTTGGAAAATAGACAATGCTGATTACATCCTCTTCGGGGATTTTATATAGTGAGGCAATACTTTTTTTGTTAATTACATTTGCTTTTTGCATTGCCTCAAACATTTCCTGATCCTTTAAAAGAACATCCAAAGTCAATTCAAAAGGTCCTGCATTCTTTGAGCGGATTACATTAGCAATATCCTTTAATACTATTTTCATTTTTCTGCCTCCCCTATGTTTTCATAAGTAAACTTAAAGAGGGAAATCGGATCTTCACTTCGAAGCAGAGCATAGACGCTGAAGACATAAATTTCGCCAACCTTAATGTCGGATGGTGAGAACGGAAAAGCAAGGTTTCCGGCCGTTGCAATTCTGCCGGGATAACCGTAATGCAGTAATGTGGAACGTGCCACAGAGCAGACAGCAGCAGAATGTTCCTGCGTATCTGCAACTACATCAATTACAATTCCTATCTCATGGGAAGTAACTTGATCGTTTGGCTCAAGGCTTCCCATAACGCCATTCTTACCATAAACAATAAAATCAAGATCATAATTAAAGTCAGCAGAAAGATTGTCTGCAGTTCGTTTTTTCAAATTATCCAAAATGCTGTCGATTTGGGAAATAAAGATAGGATCTCGATTTCCGCAAATAGATATTGTACGGAAGCCGGCAGCCTTTGTGCCCTCCAGTTTTACAGAAGATACAGTCTCGGGTACGAATTTCGAACCTGTAACACGGACTCTACGGTCGCTTTCAGCCGTAAAGACACATTCAGAAAGATCCAAGTGACCGCCAGGACCGGGCAAAATATAGGGATTGGTCTTTTCGTAAAGAGTATGAGCAGAAACAGAAACTGGTGTGCATTTACGTTCCGGATTTAGCGGCTCAACACAGAAATAATCCTCCCCAAGGTAACCCATAATGCAGTCGGAAGCGCTACCCGGTGTTGCGCATATTGCGGCACATTCCAGAATTTTACCCAAATGCAGTGCAAGCGCCTTGTCATATCCCATACGAATTGCAGGTGCTGCAAAAGCGGCTGGATCATAGCAACGACCACAGATAACCACCTGTGCGCCCTCATCCAGTGCCTTCATAATAGGCTCAATTCCCATTTGCGCAACAATATGGGTG
>JAGBSU010000078.1 GCA_017631705.1 Clostridia bacterium
CTGGCGTACATCTCCTCCATCATTTTTACGAACTCATCAATGGTGGTCATATACTGGTTGTAACCAGCGTTGGTATACTCGCTGTCAAAGGCTCTTGCCGGGTCTACGATGAGAGAATGGAAAAACACATGGGTGATATTCTGCATCTCGGCATAGGGTACCAGCTGGCTGTCCAGCCTTTGGTATTCCGCCACCTTATCCGCCAATACCTTTAATTTGTGATTGAGTTCTTCGCTTTCTTTGCGATAGTGTTCCAAGGTTTCGACACATTCGTCGATAAAATCGTCTACCTCTTCCGCACGGTAACCTCTGCCACTGGTAAATTCCACGTGGCGGATTTCTTCTAATGTCATCATAGCCGTTCCTCCTAAATATACTGTTTTATTTTGATAAAAAGTCGTCCTTTTTTGGTCGACGGACCGATTTGCTCCACTACAAAACGCCCACCACCGCGCACCGACAACACGTCCTGTTCACTAACAGCGTGTGAAGCCGAAAGGCACGGCATGTGATTAAGCGAAACTAAACCGGCGGCAATACGCCGTGACGCTTCCTCCCGCGAGGTACGCAATGCTGTTTTGAGCACCGCATCCAACCGCGCCGAGGCAACGGTATCCTGCCATTCATTAAATTGACGTTCCACGTTGAGCGTACCGGTAAACGGCGTTTCGGCCGTGACACCTTCCCCACCGACTTTGGTGACCGATTCGACAATATACTCTGCCAAATCCTCACTGACAAACACAACGGTTTGACCGCTGTTACACAGAATATCGCCGATTTTTTCACGTTTTAAACCGAGAGACAACAACGTCCCTAAAAAATCGCGATGCGAAAGTGCGGCCGCGGTGCGGTACCGAAAAACAATAGACGTCAGCGGAAAAGCGGCAGTGTCCGGTTCGGTATACGACGGAAACACACCCAAAAACGTGCGTTCGGCATCGTCATACCCGCCGAAAAAGCAAAAATTTTGCTCGCCTCTTTCACGCAAGACAGCCCGTGCCACGGCTTGTCGATGTTCATCTAAGAAACCGACAAAGCGGGGACACGAGCGCCACTCACACAACTGACAAGCATCGTCTATTCGGGCACGGAGCAAACCGTCCTCTTCCGAAGAATCAGAAGTAAAGGCCGTTGTTTTCAAGCTCATCTAACAAATCACCCATAAAACCGACATTGTAGGGGGTGATGATATAGGTGCAGTTTGCCACTTTTTTGATTTGACCGTTGTTGGCATATGCCACACCGCTCAAGAAGTCTAAAATGCGGCGAGCAACATCCTTGTTGGAAGATTCCAAATTCAGCACCACGGTGCGCTTGGCATTCAGATGGTCTGCTACGGCACTGGCATCGTCAAAACGTTCGGGTTTCACAAGCACCACTTGCAACTGTGCAGTGGCATGGATGTTCACCACTTTATTGTTTTTACGAGGAGCTTCCGTTTCCTCTTCTGCTTCCGGAGCGCGCGTGACAAAATCGTTTTCCACATCGATGTTGTTCTCGTCTTGGTCGCCGAATAAACCTTCCAATTTGTCTAAAAAGCCCATTTCTTTTTCCTCCTGCTCTTTTATTGATAATGTCTTTCCCCAAACAGGGATGAACCTATGCGTACCATGGTGGAGCCTTCTAAAACCGCCTCCACATAATCCAAGGACATACCCATAGATAAAATGTCCATACTTACATTATCTACAAATTTACCCCGAATGTCAATAAACAGTTTGCGCATTTGTGAAAAAATTGCTCTTTTTTTCGTTTCTTCGGTCAAAATAGGTGGGATTGCCATCAGTCCGCGTACCCGTATGCCCGAAAATCCGGAAATTTCCGACAACAATTCGTCTAATTGTTCGGGGGCGATTCCCGATTTGCTTTCTTCACCGCCGATATTGACTTCCACCAGCACATCTATCATGCCTTTTTCGGTGTTTTGTGCCGCTTTGGAAATTGCTTCGGCCAGATGAACGCTGTCTACCGATTGAATCATATCCACCTCACCGACAATGCGACGCACTTTATTGGTTTGCAAATGACCGATGAGATGTTTTTGTACGCCTTCCAACTGCAGACTGTCTTTTTTTGCTAAAAATTCCTGCACGCGGTTTTCACCGATGCACGTAATTCCCGCCGAAAGTGCCGCGTTGATGCGTTCGGGGGAAACAGTTTTTGTCACCGCCATCAGCGTGACTTCTTCCCGCTTTCTACCGGCTTTGAGGCACGCTTCCGATAAGCGTTCTTCAATGCGTTTTAAGTTGTCACGTACCAGCTGTTCGTCAGCGGACCAGTTTGCCATCATACAAATTCTCCCCTTGAATTACAATCTTATCGTACAAGCGTAAATAACCATTATCGTCTTTCTTTTCGCAGACGGAATAGCGTTTTTCTTCGTTGTGGTACAGCACATGGATTTTGCGGAATCGAATGCTGTTACCTTCTTGGATAAACACGCCCGCTTCGTCCTTTTCGTTAAACTGAATAGCTTCGTCCGGCACGCGCAAACCATCAATCTGGCTAAACCGGATTTCCACTTCTTCTTTGCGCACCGTTGACAACGCCGAGGACATGCTCATACATTGCAGTATCACCGCCGCACGGTCGTCTGCCGCTTTGTTGACCGCCACCACACGCATGGCTAACGGCTCGTTTTGCACAAACGGCATAACAACCTCGGTCTGCATGCCTTTTTTGAGCGTGACGGTGCGGTCAAGCGGTACAATGCAGGTGAGATACCATTCATAGTCACCGACCATTTTGCCGATAGATGCCCCCGATGAAGGAGCCGGCTCTGCTGCCAATACAGTTTCCACATCGGCAACGGTCAGGTCTTCCATATCGTTAATTTTCAGCATACCCTCAAAGCCATCGGTGTTGGCAACAAAGTACCCCGC
>JAGBSU010000079.1 GCA_017631705.1 Clostridia bacterium
GTAACGAAATCGGTTTGGACGGTTTGCGCATTACGATTGACTTAAAACGCGGCGTTGACCCCGATAAACTGATGAATCGCTTGTTTGCACTGACACCGTTAGAGGACGGCTTCTCTTGTAACTTTAACGTGTTGATTGCCGGCGTGCCGCAAGTGCTCGGTGTGCGGCGGTTATTAGATGAATGGATTGCGTTCCGTATGGAAAGCGTGCGCCGTAGGGTGTATTTTGACTTGCAAAAAGCCAAGGATAAGTTACACTTGCTTAAAGGTTTGGCGAAAATCTTATTGGATATCGACAAAGCGATTGCCATTGTGCGCGGTACCGAAGAAGAAGCCGAAGTGGTACCCAATTTGATGATTGGATTCGGTATTGACGAGATTCAAGCCGAATATGTTGCCGAAATCAAGTTGCGCCATTTGAACCGTGAATACATTTTGCGGCGTATCGAAGAAATTGAAAAGTTGGAAGCGGATATTGCCGAAATGGACGCTATTTTAAAGAGTGCGGCTCGTGTGCGAAACATCATCATTGCCGAATTACGCGATGTAATGAAAAAGCATGGGCAACCGCGTCGCAGTTTGCTCTTGTATGCTTCGGATTTGGTGCAAGACGACGACTCAATGGAAGAAGTGCCGAATTATCCGTGTACGCTGTTCTTCACAGCGGAAGGGTATTTCAAAAAAATCACACCGCAGTCGTTGCGCATGAGTGGGGAACAAAAACTCAAAGAAGGCGACCGTATTGTGCAAACGATAGAAACCGACAACCGCAAGGATTTATTGTTCTTTACCAATGCCGGAACGGTTTACAAGTCCAAAGCGGCGGATTTCGGCGATACCAAAGCGAGTGTGCTGGGTGATTTCGTTGCCGGTAAACTGGGATTTGATGACGGTGAAGCCGCTATGCACATGGTGGTGACGGAAAAATACACCGGATACATGCTGTTCTTCTTTGAAAACGGAAAGGTTGCCAAGGTGGATATGGCATCGTATGCCACCAAAGCCAATCGTCGGAAGTTGATTGGTGCGTATGCGCAAAAATCGCCGTTGGTGGCATTGCATCACGTGGAAGAAGACAGAGAGTTTATGCTCATATCGTCGTCGGGTCGTCGTTTGATTGTGCATACCGGTGCGATTGCTCCGAAAACCACGCGTGACACACAAGGTGTGCAGGTGCTCACACTCAAAGGGCAGCATCGTTTAACCGAAGTGTTGCCGTTTGAGGATTCGTTATCGATAAAACCGGCACGCTACCGCACCAAAACCATACCTGCGGCAGGTGCTACGCCGCTGGCAGAAGATATCGGCGAACAATTATCTCTATTATAACAACAAAGCCGCTGTCGGACTTTTGCTCGACAGCGGCTGGCACAAATACGGCAAACGCAAGGTACTGTTGTATTTGTGTCAACAGTAGCATATCCAAAGTTGAAAACAATATGCAAAATTATTCTTGCGTTTTGAAAAAGAATATGCTATCATACTATGGAACAACAATTTAGGAGGCTATTTCATGACTGTTTGGGAATATGTCATTGGTGCTGTTATTATTGTATTTTCGCTGATTATTATCGCTGTTGTTTTGTTACAAGAGGGTCGTCAATCGGATTTGGGTGCCATTTCCGGTGCCAGCGAAAACTTTTTTGAAAAAGGCCGTGCACGCACATTGGATGCTTTCTTGGCAAAGTGGACCAAAATTTTGGCTATTATCTTTTTCGTGTTGGTGTTGGCAGGTATGCTGATTACCAAATTTTTGGGTGCTAAATAATTAACAGACAGTAAACACCTTATCGTCTTTTGGCGATAGGGTGTTTTTTTTGTTTGTCATGCCTGCATGAAAAGCCGCATACAGTATGGTGGAGGTATGGAATATGATGGTGTTTTTATACAGCGTTGCCGGTGTGTTGGGGGTGAGTATTTTTGTCGGTGCGGTACGTACCGGCAAACCAATACGTAGTTTGCTGGGTGGTGCGTTGCAAGGCGCGTGCGCATTAGCGGCGGTGAACGTCGCGTGTGCGTTTACGGGGGTTTCGTTAGGCATCAACTGGTTTTCGGGTGCGGTTTGTTTAGCGCTTGGGGTGCCGGGGGTTATTACGATATTATTACTCAAATTGATTTTCGGGATTTGATTGTACCGCCGAGAAAAATGTGGTATACTGGTTGTGGGTGATACAAATGAACCGATTAGCAGATAGCCTTACGCTTAAACAGCACGTGGTAGAGGGTGTGGGATATTACACGTTTCCCGCGTTTGATGCGTTTCCTTTTGTACGCCATGGGTTTTCTACACGCATCGGCGGCGTGAGCGAAGGCATTTTTGAAAGTATGAATTTGAGTTTTACGCGCGGTGACGAAGAGGCAAACGTGCGTGAAAATTTTGAACGGTTTTGTGCGGCGGTGGGTGTCGACAGCCACAATGCGGTGGTAGCCGCACAAGAACACCATACCGTGATATACAACGCAACGGCAAATGACCGTGGGCGTGGAGTATACCGTGAGCGTGGGTATCGTGACATAGACGGTCTGCTCACCGATGAGCCGCAGGTGGTATTGTTTACGCAATATGCCGATTGTGTGCCGTTGTTTTTCCTTGACCCTGTGCGCCGTGTTGTCGGCACGGCACATGCCGGATGGCGGGGAACGGTGGCAAAAATCGGTGCGGCAATGGTGGAACGCATGTGCCGCGATTACGGATGCCGGCGCGAGGATATCTTGGCGGCTATCGGGCCTTCTATCGGGCCGTGCTGTTTTGAAGTGGACGAGCCGGTGTATAACGAATTTTCAGCGTTACCGGCGGCGAGTATTGTGCGGCAAAACGGCGAAAAATATTGGATTGATTTGTGGGAAACCAATCGCCGTGTGTTGTTGGATGCCGGTATAAGAAACGAGCATATTACGGTGACCGATTTGTGTACCAAATGCCACCGGGACGTGTTTTGGTCGCACCGTGCCACCGGTGGAAAACGCGGTAGTCTTGTCGGCTGCATTGCGTTGGTATAGACAAGTAGCAGTGGATATGCTACAATAAGTGTTAGGAATTTATAAAAAAGGACGGATAGTATGTTGGCTTCGTTTTGCCGAAAAGTGATGTGGCTAGTATTGGTAGTGACGATGATGTTTCAAGGAATTGCGATATATAGTATTGCCAACGGAAATGCCGCACAGACCTACGATTATCGACCGCTGTTAGTGGCTACGGTGCTGATGATATTGTCGGTGTTTTGCTTTCGTATATTACCGCGTGGTAAAATCGTGCCGTTTATTGTCGCCATTGTGACCGGTGTGTTTTTTGTGGTGTTAGCCATTCAAATGTTGCAGGTGTTCGGTATGTACGAGTTGGTAGACGGCAGCCGCCGTGGGCTTAACTTGTGGCGAACAATCTATCGGCACATGTCGCCGGTGTTGATTCCGCTGTGCATGGTGCCGGTTTGGTTAGAGTATCGCCGTGACCGAAAAGACGAAAAGAAAGCGAAAGAAGAAACACCGCCCGACAGTTATTTCGAGTTGCTGGACGAGTCGTTTAAGATGGCATCGCTCGAAGACGATACCCATCGCCCGAAACGTTCGGTGCAAAAACGGAACGAAAAAGCGGAGGAATAACTGTGACCGCGATTAATTTACCGCCGATTTTTGAAGAACGCATGCGCCGGTTACTCGGTAAAGACTATGAACGGTTTTTACAAAGGTGGGGGCAACCGCTTACACAGCGGGGCTTGCGTGTGAATACATTAAAATGCACCGCCGAACAACTAAAACGGCAACTGCCGTTTTCGTTGCAAGCGGTGCCGTTTGCGTGTGACGGATATGTAACAACCGCCGAATTTCGCGCAGGAAGTGAACCATTACACCATGCCGGTGCGTATTATATGCAAGAACCGTCGGCTATGTCGGCGGTGACGGTGCTTTCCCCGAAAAAGGGTGAGGGAGTGTTGGATTTGTGTGCCGCGCCCGGTGGGAAATCCACGCAGATTGCCGCAGCACTTGACGGTACGGGACTGTTGTGGACAAACGAATATGTGCCGGCACGTGCCAAGGTGTGGGCGCAAAATTTGGAACGGTGCGGTGTGAAAAACGGTGTGGTTTCGTGTGGGGATACCGTGCGGATTGCGGCCGCGTTGCCTGGGTGGTTTGATGCGGTGCTGGCTGACGTGCCGTGCTCGGGCGAAGGGATGTTCCGCAAAGAACCGGCGGCACTTGCCGATTGGAGCGAGGAAGCGGTAGCACATTGTGCGAATCGCAGTGCGGAAATTTTGGACAATGCCGCCGCTTGTGTGAAAAAAGGCGGACGGTTGGTGCTTTCTACTTGCACCTTTGCACCGGAAGAAAACGAGGTGGCGGTACTGCGGTTTTTGCAGCGTCATCCCGATTTTACGTTAGAAAAAATCGACATTTCGTTTGGCGCGCCTGCTTTTTCAAAAGAGGCGCTGGGGGCGTTTATCCCCGAAGAATTGCAAGTATTTGCCTCGACGGTGGATACGACGTATTGTCGCCGTATTTTCCCGTGGCACGGTGGGGAAGGGCATTTTATTGCAAAGTTTTGTCGCAGTGGGGAGGAAACTATCTCGCAAACGGCGACAAAGGAACAGCCGAGCGAAGCACTCACCCTTGCCAAAGCGGTATACGAGGATTGTTTTACAGCACCACCACGCGGTAGTTTTGCCGTGTTTGGTGATACGGTACGGTTATTGCCCGAAGAATTTCCCGTAGTTTCGGGTGTGGCGGTACTTTCTGCCGGTGTGGCGGTGGCAAAGCTTTGCAAAGGGCGTGTGTTGCGTGCCGAACCGTGCCATGCGGTGTTCCAAGCGGCAAAACCGGAAGATTGCCGCCGTTTAATCTCGTTTGAATACGATGACCCAAGAGTGTTAGCGTTTTTGCGAGGCGAAGAAGTGGCGGTCGACACTCCCGACGGCTATACCGGTGTGGCGGTAGGCGGTGTGATGATGGGATTTGGCAAAACTTCCAAAGGAAGACTTAAAAATCATTATCCGAAAGGATTACGGATACTTCGTACTTGAAAAATCAGTGAATATTTGGTACACTGAATGTAATAACTTTTCAAAGGAGATTCGTTATGGCTGTTACATATTATTTGGCCGTGGATATCGGTGCGTCCAGCGGTCGTCATATTTTGGCACACACCGAAAACGGAAAAATCGTGTTGGAGGAAATGCATCGTTTTGAAAACGGTTTGGTAAACCGTAACGGACATCTTTGCTGGGATACCGAGCGATTGTTTGCCGGTATTGTGGAAGGTATGAAAAAGTGCAAAGCCGCCGGTAAAATCCCGCATTCTATGGGCATTGATACCTGGGGTGTCGACTTTGTGTTATTAGACAAGAATGGTGACATTGTGGACGATGCAGTAGCGTATCGTGACAGCCGTACCGAAGGTATGGATGCCGTGGTATCGCAGTTTGTTTCGGAAGAAGAATTGTACGGCAAAACCGGTATTCAAAAACAACCGTACAACACCATTTATCAGTTGATGAGCATTAAGCAAAACAATCCCGAAGCGTTGGAAAAGGCTGAATATTTCTTGATGACCCCCAACTATTATCATTATTTGCTGACCGGTGAAGCGGTCAACGAATATACCTTGGCAACCACCGCCAACTTGGTGAATGCCGAAACCAAACAATGGGACGGCGAGTTGTTGGATAAGTTAGGGTTTCCGCGTCGGTTGTTCGGCACGCTCAAATGCCCCGGTGATACGGTGGGTATGTTGACCGAAGAAATGGCAAAAGAAGTCGGCTTTACTTGTCAAGTGGTGTTGCCTGCAACGCACGATACCGGTTCCGCTGTGGCGGCAGTTCCCGCGAACGACGATGACTTTTTGTATATCAGTTCGGGTACGTGGTCGTTACTTGGCGTGGAGCGCATGACACCCGATTGCAGTGCTGCCAGCCAAAAACTCAATTTCACCAACGAGGGCGGTGTTAACTACCGTTTCCGTTATTTGAAAAATATTATGGGTTTGTGGATGCTGCAATCCATCAAACGCGAACTTAACAATCAATACGGATTTGCCGAAATCAGCGATATGGCACGTACTGCCGAGATTACCTCGAGAGTTGATGTAGACGATATGCGTTTCTTGGCCCCCGACAGCATGATAGACATGGTGAAAACGGTGTGCGCCGAAACCAATCAAGCGGTTCCGCAAACTGTGGGTGAGATTGCCAAAGTGGTATATTTGAGTTTGTCGGATTGCTACGGCAAAGCGGTTCGTGAAATGGAAGAAGTAACCGGTCGCACCTATTCGCGGTTACACATTGTCGGCGGCGGTTGCCAAGACAAATACTTAAATGAGTTGACGGCAAAAACCACCGGAAAAGCCGTGTATGCCGGCCCGATTGAGGCGACGGCACTCGGTAACGTCATGGTGCAAATGATGGCGGCGGGCGAGTTTGCTTCGTTAGAAGAAGGCCGCACGGCGATTGCACGGTCTTTTGATATTAAGCCGGTCAAATAAAAGCATAGAAAAAACGGGCACGCTACTGTTTGGTAGCGTGCCCGTTTTTTGTGTTATTACATGCTTTCCGGTGCTTCGATTTTGAGCAAAGTGAGTACGTTTTTGAGAACAATGCGAGTGGCTTTACAAAGTGCCATACGCGCTTGTTGCAACGGCTCGTCCACACCGCGTACGCGGCAAGCGTTGTAGAATTTATGGAACAAGGTGGCGAGTTCTACCGCATACCGTGTCATGCCGGCAGGGTCGGTGGCTTTGGCGCAAGCAATAATTTCCGAAGCGTAGGAAGAAATATGACGAATGAGTTCGGTTTCTTCCGGTGCGTTCAACAGCGACAGTACGCCGCCGTCGGGCGTGCCGAGCGTGACACCGTCTTCTGCCAACGTGCGGAAAATAGAGCAAATGCGTGCGTGCGCGTATTGTACATAGTAGACCGGATTGGACGAGGATTGTTCAATCGCTAACCCTAAATCGAAATCCATTTGCGTCGAGGCTTCGCGTAGGTTAAAGAAGAAACGGGCGGCATCGACCGGCACTTCATCCAATAAATCGGCGAGTTGAATGGCTTTGCCGGAACGCTTGGACATACGCACGACTTCACCGTCACGCATTAAGCGTACCAACTGCATGAGTACGACTTGCAAGCGACTGCCGTCAAGACCGATGGCATCCATAGCCCCTTTCATACGGGCGACGTGGCCGTGGTGGTCGGCACCCCATACATCAATGCAGGTGTCAAAGCCACGGGCGAATTTATTGCGGTGATAGGCGATATCTGCCGCAAAATAGGTAGGATTACCGTTGGCACGAACCAGCACTTCATCCTTGATGCCTTCTTCCACACCGTCGCGGTTTGTGTGTTTTTTGCCTTGGTATTTTTCACCGTGTTCGCCGGCTTTGTACCAAAGTGCACCGTCTTTTTCATACGTAAGACCGCGTTCGGTTAGCAGGTCAATAACCTCTGCCAACTCGCCGTTTTCGTGCAAGGTGGATTCGGTAAACCAGCGGTCGTACACAATGCGGTATTTTCCCATATCCTTTTGCATTTTTTCAATATTCAGCGGTAAGGCATAGCGGATTAACGCTTCGCGGCGTTCGCTCTCCTCGCATGCCAAATAGCGGTCGCCGTACAGTTCGGCAAACGCAGCGGCATGATCACGGATATCGTCACCGTGGTAGGCATCTTCCGGCATTTGAACAGAGTCTTCACCGCGCAGGTGTTGCTGATAGCGGATATCCAACGACAAACCGAATTTTTCAATTTGGTTACCGGCATCGTTGATATAAAACTCTCGCCACACCTCGTAGCCGGCGGCATCCAATACAGCCGCCAAGCAATCGCCTAACGCACCGCCGCGAGCATTGCCCATGTGCATGGGACCGGTGGGGTTAGCGGAAACAAATTCCACCATGACTTTTTTGCCGGCACCAAAATCGCTGCGACCGTAGGCATCACCTGCCGACAGCACTTGTGCGACGACATCGGCATAAAAGGCGGGCGATAAAAAGAAATTCAAAAAGCCGGGACCGGCGACCTCCGCACGGTCAAAATAGGTGTTATCCAGCGACAAAGGTGCCACGATACTTTCGGCAATTTGGCGGGGGGCTTTACGGAAAGCACGCGCCGAAACCATGGCGGCATTGGCGGCAAAATCGCCGTTTTTGCGGTCTGCCGGCACCTCGATGGTGAAATCGGGTAACGGCTCGTTCGGTAATTCGCCCGCTGCCACAGCGGCGGCGACAGCCGATTCGATAGCTTCCTTTAATTGTTGTTGGGTTTTTTCTGCGATTGTTAACATGTTGGCACTTCCTCAACCAAAAATTCTACTTCGTTTTCTGTAAGTCCACCATCAAATTCCAACGCGTACCGTGCATGTAATGTGCCGCCGGCAGCGGATAAATCGGTGGATAATTGTGTTGTTGTTACGGATAATTCCATGGTGCCGTAAGGGGTTTGAAGGCGGCAGGCATGAGAGGTATTTTCTTCCAAAATTAAGCGGAACGAGGTTTCACCGCGCCGTGCAATCATGACACGCTTTCCGCTGACGGAAACACAAACGGTTGCCGGACGGTCGCTTTCCTCGGTATAGCATAGTTTAACACCGTTTTTGGTGCTTTCCAATGTGCCGAGGGCGACAAGAGAAGATTGCGAAGTTTCACCGTCGACGGTTTGACGAGAGCAAAAGCGGACCGTTACGTTCATGACAAATCCTCCACGCGGATTTGGTGAACATCTTGTTCCACCGCTTTGCCGAGGAACATCTGCGCCACGTTGGTAAAGTTATGCGGGCGGTCGCTGACGAAAAATTCACAGTGGCCGTTTTCATTCCCTGCAGCCGATGCATCGTTTTGTTGCAAGACGGTTTTACAATGGGCGGCGCAAGCGGCACCGGAATTGATAAGCGTGACCTCTTCGCCCATGATACGGGAAATGAGAGGGGAGAGCAAGGGAAAATGCGTGCAACCTAAAATGACGGTATCGACGCCGGCATCGATTAACGGTTGGAGATAACGGCGCAACACCGCTTCGGTGGCGAGGTTATCTTCTTCTATCCAGCCGCTTTCCACCAGAGACACCAGAACGGGGCAGGCTTTGGCGATGACTTGCACGGTGGGACAGCGGTTTTGCAATGCCAATTCAAAAGAGCGTGACTGAACGGTGACAGCGGTGCCGAGCACACCGATTTTGCCGTTTTTGGTGGCTGATAGTGCTTGGTCGGCAGTGGGTTCCACCACGCCCCACGCAGGGACAGGCAAGGAGGATAACAAATCACTCGCAATCGAACTGACGGTACCGCAAGCGGCGATAATACACTTTACATCATGGCTTAGTAAAAACCGTGAATCTTGCAAAGCAAAGCGGCGAATCATCTCTGGACTACGCGAACCGTACGGCACACGACCGGTATCGCCGAAATAGATTAAATTTTCGTGCGGTAGGTGCTTTGATAATTCACGCACAACCGTTAATCCGCCTAAACCGGAATCAAACACGCCAATCGGACGATTATCCATACTTGTCACCTCTGTTGTTTGCATATTTATTGTATTATATCATAAAACCAAGGCGTCAGCCTTGTAAGCAGCAAAGCCGCATGCCGTGTCGCAGCACGGCGTTTTGATGATTCAATGTTCTTAAACGAAAATCGACAGATTTTCAAACGCGACAGCGTTTTAGCGGCGTCTCCCGCCGCAAGATTAAGGTTATTATATCATAGTTTATGGTGAAATACAACCAAAATAGGACTCTCTTATAAAAAATCCCCACCGTCGGATGGCGGTGGGGGAAAAGAATTTATTGAAAAATGGTTTTCACACAAGAGGGATATTCTTTTGCACGGCAATGAATCAGCAATTCTTCAATGGAAGAAACAGCGACCACGGCACAGGCAATAAAGGATACGGTAGTAGCTTTCGCAAACAACAGCAAAAATGGAACGGCAAACAGTACCATACCGGTGAGTTTGTTGGTGTATGTATGCAGAGAGGGAAAGCGGTGGTATTTTGCAGTGGCATATCCATAGGTGAATAGCCGCAAAGCGACTAATGCACCGACACAGTACCAAACAACGTGGGGAACACGCGGCACTAAAAACGGAATGATATGTGTGAGCATTACTGCGTAAAACAGTAAATCGGCAATGCTGTCCAGTTTGGCTCCCAATTCGCCGGTCAGTTTAAAACGGCGGGCGATAAAGCCGTCGACCGCATCGCTGATACCGCACAGCGCATAGAGAATGTAAAAGAAAAAGGAAAGCGGAGGAACAAACAACAAGACAGCCGAACCGACAATGCGAAAGCCGGTGATGGCGTTCGGGACATTGGCAAGCCTATTTGATTTTACATCCTTGTTATTCATACCTATCCACCTTTCGTGTGTTATAAATCTAATTTCAAATCGTTTTCTTTAATCCAGCCGATGCGGCGAAGCGGTAAGCTGATTAACCATGTCAACACAGCGGGCAACACAATGGCAATAAGCAGCAAGCCGATCCAATCCATAGCGGTGGGGACAATAGCGGTAGCACCTTGCTTTAAGGCGGCGGCGGATGGCTCTAACCAACCGGTAATGACACCAATCGGACCGACCAAGCCGCAAGTGCCCATGCCGGACGAAACGGCGGCACCGTTCATTTCCAATTTAAATACGCAAGTGGCAAGCGGGCCGGTGATGGCGGAAGCAAGCGTCGGCGGAATCCAAATGCGCGGATTGCGTACAATGTTACCCATTTGCAACATGCTGGTGCCAAGTCCCTGTGCAACCAAACCGCCCACATGATTTTCGCGGTAGCTCATGACAGCAAAACCGACCATTTGCGCACAACAACCCGCCACAGCGGCACCGCCGGCTAAACCGACCAAACCGAAGGCGGCACAAATCGCGGCGCTGCTAATCGGCAGAGTCAACGCAATACCGATGACAACCGAAACAACAATACCCATCAATAAGGGGCGCAAATCGGTTGCCCACATGATGAAGGTGCCGATTGCATTCGAGGCGATGCCAATCGGTTCGGAAATCAAAGCAGAAACACCGATGCCGCTTAAAATAGTGACAAGAGGTGTTACCAAAATATCCACCGGTGTTTCCTTGCTGACAGCTTTACCGATTTCAGCGGCAACGATGGCAACGAAAAACACAGCCAAAGGACCGCCGGCACCGCCCATGGCGTTGGTGGCAAAGCCGACGGGAATGAGCGAAAACAGCACCAACGGCGGAGCGTTTAACGCACGCCCGATAGCAACTGCCATGCCGGGACCGACCATTGCTGAACATAACCCACCGACGGTGAGTGCCGTGGCGGCAGCACCGATTTTGATGTTAAAAAGAGCTTCTTGTAAAAACCAGATACCGGCTTGTTTGCCCAAGGTATCTAAAATGGTACCGATTAACAGCGTACAGAACAAGCCTTGTGCCATGGCACCCATGGCATCAATGAAATAGCGTTTTGCCGAAAAGACAATGTCTTTTCTCTCAAGAAAAGCCAAAAAACGTCCTTTCTTTTTCATAACTCCATCTCCTTTGGAATATTTCCGTTTATTGTATACCATTTTGACGATTTATGCAAGACTTTCTTTGAAAAACTTGGTATTCCTTGACTTTTTCGGCAAAAGGGAGTATAATACATTCCGGCAAAATAAACAGCGGGGTGTGGCGCAGTTGGTAGCGCGCGACATTTGGGATGTCGATGCCGCAGGTTCGAACCCTGTCACTCCGACCAAAAAACCGTGTTTCCTTTAAGGAAGCACGGTTTTTTATGTATTATCTTAATTATCAAACTGTTCGACTTATTGGAATTTTCGTTATAACTCAATATTGATTTCGTACTTATCTTCAATGAGTATATAGTTCACATTATACTTTTTTGCAAATTCTAACATCTGTGCATTTTCTGACAATATACTCTCCATTGTACACCATTCATCGTCCAAACGATTTTCAATAACGTTTGCATATTTCTTTATGTCAGAAAAGTGATTTCTGATATATTCCTCACTCATTATAAGACAGTAATATTTGATGCTTTCAAGATATTTGGAGTCAAAGTCTTTCTGCCAATCGAATGGAATATAGCAACCTTCGACAATTAAGTTCTGCTCGTTCTCAATAGCAGTTTTTATCATTTCACTAACAATTGGCCACAAGTATTCGGTTAATTCATTATCATCCATAGGGGTAAGTTCTGTGTTGCCGCTACGAATTAAACCAATTTTCAGATGGTCTATTGACAGGTATGGATATTTATATTTTTCGAGCAATTTTTGGGCAAGTGCAGTTTTGCCTGTATGCGATGCTCCTGTAATTAAA
>JAGBSU010000080.1 GCA_017631705.1 Clostridia bacterium
CGACAATATTATGAAAAACCTGCGGCGAAGGCGGTAGTCGGCGCTGTCCTCTGCCTGCCGCCGAAAAATAGGCTTCCGGCAATTCCAGCGGTGAATGGTTGCGACGGTAGGTGTAATCCGGTTCAATTTCCATCGGTAACCGCACAAACAATTCCCCACCGATGCATTGCTTTTGCATACGGCGTGCCGCTTCTTGACATAACTGATATTCAATCAATTCACCGGTTAATTGTTGTTTTAATTCTTCGCCTTCCTCATGCTGAGGTAACAGCATGGCGGATTTGATTTGTACCAACCGTGCCGCCATGTCCAAAAACTCGGTTGCCACTTCCATATCCATTTCCTGCATGGTTTGAATGGTAGAAAGATATTGTTGTAACAATTCGTGAATCGGAATATCGTAAATATTTAATTTGTTCTTCTGCACCAGATATAATAGCAAGTCCAACGGACCCTCAAAATCCGGTAACTTATAAGAAATCTCCATATTTACTCCTTACAACCCTGTGATAATACATAAAATACGGAATAAAAACCCGGTCAACAACCCAATTGGACGGTCAAGCGCACCAAAAGCAATCAATGCCAACAGCCCAATTGTTACATAATTCGAATAATATTCCATGGTGCTAACCCACCGTGCCGGCAAAACGGAAGCAAAAATACGCGAACCGTCAAGTGGCGGAATGGGCAATAAATTAAACACGGCTAAATTGAGATTTACCATGACAAATACATCGATTAAAATCAGCTTTGCTACAAAAAGCACCGAAATCGGAAGCGATAAAGCTAACAAAATACGGTAAAGTACCATTGAAAATGCCGCCATCAGCAAATTAGAGACAGGACCAGCCAACGCCACCAAAGCTATACCGCGATTGGGGCTTTTGAAATTGCTTGGATTCACCGGCACGGGTTTGGCATAACCGAAACCGAATAAAAAGAGCATAACGGTTCCCCAACGGTCTAAATGGGCAAAGGGATTAAAGGTCAACCGTCCGTGCCAGCGTGCCGTTGGGTCGCCCATTTTAGTGGCAACGAAAGCGTGTGCAAGCTCGTGCAGAGGCAACATCACCAGCACTAGTGCTACATAACTGAGTATCACAAACAACAATCCGAAAAAAGACAAATTTTCCGCTTGTTTAATCACGGTGTATAACATGAACGCAGCCATCCTATCTATAAAATTATACCACTGTAAATTATAACGCATTATCCAAAAAAATACAAGTAAAAAAGCGTTTTAAGCATATTTTTTCATAGTTCATTAATTTTTTTGATTTGTTTGAAAAAAAACCTTGCTTTTCTGTTTGAAATCTGCTAATATACTTCTGTTGCATAATATTCGGCGTATTTTTGCCGATGGTTTTTTCAAAAGGAGGTGCAGAACATGGCTAAATGTGATTTCTGCGGTAAAAGTGTAACTTTCGGTATTCAAGTTTCTCACTCGCATCGTCGTTCCAATCGTACTTGGCGTCCTAACATCAAACGCGTCAAGGCTGTGGTGAATGGTTCTCCCAAGAGAGTATATGCCTGCACCCGTTGCCTGCGTTCCGGTAAGGTCACCCGCGCCGTATAAGGAAAAACGATTCAAAACCTCTGTCGTACAGCGCGGCAGGGGTTTTTTCGTACCAAAAGAAAGGAAAATGCTTTATGACTCACGCATACGGAAAAGAAAATTTAACCATGCTCACCGACTTTTATGAGCTGACAATGGCAAACGGTTTTTTTGAAAACGGTCACGGCGACCAAACTGTGTATTTTGATATGTTTTTCCGCACCGTTCCCGACGGCGGCGGTTTTGCTCTCATGGCAGGTTTAGAGCAAGTGATTCAGTATTTAAAAAACCTTTCCTTTTCACAAGAAGATATTACTTATTTGCGTAGTAAGCAACTGTTCAGCGAAGAATTTTTACAATATTTATCGGATTTTAAATTCAGTTGTGATGTATGGGCCGTGCCCGAAGGAACTCCCATTTTCCCGTATGAACCGTTAGTTACCGTGCGTGGTCCGGCGATACAAGCGCAGTTTGTAGAAACCATGGTATTATTGGCAATTAACCATCAATCGTTGATTGCTACCAAATCTAATCGCATTGTCCGTGCGGCAGACGGTCGTGCTGTTATGGAATTTGGCTCTCGCCGCGCCCAAGGCTTTAACGGTGCTGTCTACGGCGCCAGAGCCGCTTATATCGGCGGTTGCATCGGTACGGCTTGTACAATTGCCGACCGTGAGTTCGGCATTCCTGCGCTTGGCACTATGGCACACAGTTGGGTACAATTGTTTGATAGCGAATACGAAGCATTCAAAGCGTATGCGACCGTATACCCCAATTCCTGTACGTTGCTTGTGGATACTTACAACGTGATTAAATCTGGTATTCCCAATGCGATTCGCGTGTTTGACGAAGTGTTAAAACCGCTTGGTTGCCGTCCCAAGGGAATTCGCTTGGATTCCGGTGACATTACTTATTTGAGCAAAAAAGCTCGCCGTATGTTAGATGAAGCCGGGTATCCCGATTGCCAAATTTGCGTTTCTAACTCGCTGGATGAATTTATCATTCGTGATTTGATTCAACAAGGTGCGTGTATTAACAGTTTCGGCGTCGGCGAACGGTTGATTACCGCTTCCAGCGCCCCCGTATTCGGTGGAGTATATAAACTGGCGGCGGTGGAAAAAGACGGCGTGATTGAATCGCGTATTAAAGTGAGCGAAAACGTTGCCAAAATCACCAACCCCGGCTTTAAGAAATTGTGGCGGTTGTATGACCGCACTTCCGGCAAAGCCATTGCCGACGTGATTACTTTGCACGATGAAGTGATTGACGACAGCAAACCTTACGAAATTTTCGATCCCGAACACGTGTGGAAACGAAAACTTATCGAAAACTTTATTGCAAAGCCTTTGCAACAGCAGATTTTTGAAGGTGGCAAATGCGTGTATACCTCCCCTGCTGTCAGCGAAATCCGCGATTATTGCAAAGAACAACTGAACACCTTGTGGGATGAGGTACTGCGTTTTGAAAATCCGCATAAATATTATGTGGATTTATCTCAAGCTTTGTGGGATGAAAAACAAAAATTACTCGCTTTACACGGAAAATAAAAATTTAAGCATAAACACAAAAAAAGGAACCATTTGTAAATGGTTCCTTTTTTTGTTGGAGCTGGTGGACGGATTCGAACCCCCGACCTGCTGATTACAAATCAGCTGCTCTACCGGCTGAGCTACACCAGCATTTTTGAATGCTCAATTACTATATCATATCTTGTTAATAGTGTCAAGGGGAAATTCGACAAACATACAAAATCCTAAAAAACAATTCGTTATTTGAATTTTTTATAAACGTTTAGAAAAGGTATTGCGAAAAACGGTGATAAGCAGTATAATTTATACTGTAAATTATTTTTTGAAAGTTGTGATATCGTATGTTCTTTTACGAAGGACAATCGTGTCCGGTTTGCCACCAATATTTTGGTGACCAAGACGACATTGTTACCTGTCCGGAGTGCGGTGCACCGCATCATCGAGAATGCTGGAAAAGCGAAGGACATTGTCACTTTGCCGCCGACCATGGCACCCCTCGGCAATGGGCGCAAGGCACAGCCGAGCCGACACCGTCTTCCGATAAAAAGCGGTGTTCTAATTGTGGGAAAGAAAACCCTGAATTTGCCGAGTTTTGTTCGCATTGCGGCAAACCGTTTTCCACAGAGGATTGGGGCAGTACCGATACAGCATCCCAACCTCCACCTGTCGGGCAATATACGCCGCCCTCAAAAGGGGATTATATGCCGTTCCAAATGCCTTTTCAGGACCCATACGGCGGCGTGCCACGTCATGAACACATTGAAGAATTCACCGTAGACGAAATTGTACAGGTGGTCGGTTCGAATTCTGCCTACTATCTCCCCCGTTTTTACAACATGTCACACGGCGGCTCTAAAATTTCTTGGAATTGGATGTCTTTCTTACTGCCGTACAATTGGCTGTTATACCGTAAAAATTTGCTGTGGGGTGTTTTGTCGTTTGTCTTTTTTACAGCTATGACAGTATTTAACGATTCTTTGTTTGGTAAGCTTCCCTTTCCCACCGATGCTGCCACACCGGATATGCTCATGGCAACCATTCAACAGTTGATGGAAAAACCGGAAGCCAAAATGGTACTGCTGATTTGTTCGCTCATTTCTATGTTGGTTTTGGTTGTGCGTATCTTGATTGGATTATTTGGTAATTATCTGTATTTCAGAACTGTTCTGCGTAAGGCGAAAAAACTAAAAGAAAACCCCTCGTTAGCCTATGGTCAAAAGTCACTAACCTTTGGCGGTGTTTCTTTTGCCTTAGCCGCTTTGCCTGAAATGCTTTCGTTGTTAGCCTATTATATTGTTTTTTTATTTTCATAAATCGAAGGGTTTTTAACAATGTCAAAACTTGTCAAGAAAGCAGTCATTCCTGCTGCCGGATTGGGTACGCGCGTATTACCTGCTTCTAAAGTAATGCCCAAAGAAATGCTTCCTATTGTGGATAAACCTGCTATTCAATACATCGTGGAAGAAGCGGTAGCTTCCGATATTACGGACATTTTGATTATTACCAACCGCGGCAAAGGAATTATTGAAGACCATTTTGACCATAACATTGAATTGGAGCAACACCTGGAAGCCGGCGGTCGTTTGGAAACGTTGGAAGAATTGCGTCGTATCAACGAAATGGCTAACATCACCTTTATTCGCCAAAAGGAAATCAAGGGATTAGGTCACGCTGTCAGTTGCGCACGCTCGTTTGTCGGTAATGAACCGTTTGCGGTATTATACGGCGATGATGTGATTATCGGCAAAGACCCTGCTTGTGCTCAATTGTGCCGTGCATATGAGGAGTTTGGTAAAGGTGTTGTCGGTATCAAGGAAGTGACACCCGAACAAATTGTTAAATATTCGAGCGTGGCGATTTCCCGATTGTATGATAATTTTTATGCCGTTTTCGACATGGTGGAAAAACCGAAACCCAATGAATTTTTATCGTTATTTTCCATATTGGGGCGTTGTGTATTGCCGCCGGAAATTTTCGATATTTTAGAAAACACACCGGCAAGTGCCGGTGGTGAAATCCAGTTGACCGATGCGATGAAAACGTTATCACGTACCGTTGGTATGACCGGTGTGGATTTTACCGGTATCCGTTATGATATGGGCGACAAATTGGGGATTCTGCAAGCTACTTGCGAAGTGGCATTACAACATCCGGAAGTCGGTGCTGATTTCGCTGCTTATCTAAAAAAACTGGTTAACACACTGTAAACTAAACGCTCTGCCGTTTCGGCAGAGCGTTTTTTACATCATATTCTGCACTCCTTGGGCATACTATGTGACAAAGGAGATGACGAATATGAACTTAAAAAAAGTGGATTGGAAGGTGTTTTTGTTCTTTTTTCTTTACACCTTCATTTTGGCGGGAATCGGTGTTCTGTTAAGTGGAGGATTCAATTTAGATGAATTGAACAAACCGCCGCTGGCACCACCTGCTTGGGTGTTCCCTGTTGTTTGGACCATACTGTATTCTGCTATGTCAATTGCCGCTTACTTGGTATTTGTGAGCGAAGATATTGACCGTGGTGCACCGCTTCGTTTATATTTACTGCAAGTTATTGTAAACGTTTTGTGGCCGGTGTTCTTTTTCGGTTTGGAATGGCTATTGTTTGCTTTCTTTTGGTTGTTGTTATTATTGGCGTTAATTGCATTGACTATGGACGGTTTTCGTAAAATTTCGCGTCCTGCTTTTTATTTAATGGTTCCGTATTTTGTCTGGGTACTTTTTGCCGGGTATTTGAATATCGGTTTTTATTTGCTAAACAAATAGAAAGTTGTCAAATAACGTAGCTTTTTTAGAAAAAGACTTGATAACCTCCGAAAAATATAGTATAATCTTTAAATAAAGATTAACAACGTTTCAGCGAAAGCACAGTAGTTTTGTAGGTGTACCCACAGAGAGCCGTTGGTTGGTGTAAAGCGGCGGACCTTGCAAAAGCGAATTACCCTTTCGTTAGTTGCGGCTTGGGGGTTGTTTTTCAACAAAAGGCCGCCGGAATAAAGGCACGTTACAGCCTTTGAGTGATATTATTCACTTGCAAGGTCTTTTCCGTGAGGGAAAGATAAATTGAGGTGGTACCGCGGTTCTTCCGCCCTCTGATTTCATTCAGAGGGCGTTTTTTTGTCCTCTGACAAAAACGGAAAGGAATATATTTGTCATGCCTATTACCGACATTCTAACCAAAAATGCAGATTTTTATCCAAACGACGTGAGTTTGGTGGAAATCAACCCGAAACTCGAAAACAACAAAAATATGACCTGGCGTGAGTTCTCGTTAATGCAAGCTACTGCCTCCGAAGCCTATCGGCAGGAAATCACGTGGGGTGAGTTTCAAAAACGCTCCAATCGGTTTGCAAACTTGCTGTTATCGAGAGGTATTAAAAAAGGTGAAAAAGTAGCCATTTTATTGATGAACTGTTTGGAATGGTTGCCCATCTATTTTGGAATATTGAAATGCGGTGCGATTGCCGTGCCGCTGAACTTCCGATACACCGCTGACGAAATTAAGTATTGTTTGGAAAAAGCGGATGCTGAATATATTGTATTTGGTCCGGAATTTGTCGGGCGTGTGGAAGAAATTTGCCATAAAGTCAAAAAGATAAAAATGTGGATATATGCCGGTGAGGATTGCCCTGCCTATGCGGAAAGTTACGATAAATTAGTGACCTATTGCAGTTCAAAAACACCGAAAATACACATTGACGATGATGACGATGCCGCTATTTATTTTTCCTCTGGTACGACGGGGTTCCCGAAAGCGATTTTACATTCACACAAAGCGCTGATGCACGCGGCAACTACCGAACAAAACCATCACGGGCAAACGAAAGACGACGTGTTTCTTTGCATTCCTCCACTGTATCACACCGGCGCTAAAATGCACTGGTTCGGCAGTTTAATGGTAGGCTCAAAAGCGGTATTACTCAAAGGAACAGAACCGCAATGGATTATCGATGCGGTCTCGGCAGAAAAATGCACCATTGTTTGGTTGTTGGTGCCGTGGGCGCAAGATATTTTAGATGCTATTGAACGTGGCGATATTGATATTACTGCATATGAATTATCGCAATGGCGGTTAATGCATATCGGTGCTCAACCTGTTCCACCGAGTCTTGTAAAACGATGGAAGCAAGTCTTCCCCCGTCACCTCTACGATACCAACTACGGTTTGAGTGAGTCTATCGGGCCGGGTTGCGTACATCTCGGCATGGAAAACATCAACCGTGTTGGTGCTATCGGCAAAGCGGGCTTTGGTTGGCAAACCATGATTGTGGACGAGCATCGCAAACCGCTGGGTAAAAATGAGGTCGGTGAGTTGGCTGTCAAAGGTGATGGCGTTATGAAATGCTATTACAAGGACGAAGAATCTACCAAAGAAGTGTTGGAAGACGGGTGGTTATTCACCGGTGATATGGCAACCGAAGACGATGAAGGATTTATCTATTTGGTAGACCGCAAAAAAGACGTGATTATCTCCGGCGGTGAAAACATCTACCCCGTGCAAATTGAGGACTTTTTACGCAAGCACGATAGTATCAGCGATGCCGCAGTAATTGGTCTTGCCGACCG
>JAGBSU010000081.1 GCA_017631705.1 Clostridia bacterium
AGTAATTGGTCTTGCCGACCGTCGTTTGGGTGAAATTGCGACGGCGGTTATTCAAGTAAAAGATGGTTGTGAAATCACCGAAGAAGATATTAACGATTTCTGTTTGGATTTACCGCGTTATAAGCGACCGAGAAAAATCATTTTTGCCGACGTTCCTCGGAATCCGACCGGTAAAATTGAAAAACCGAAATTGAGAAAATTATACAGTGCCGAAGGGCTTGTAGCGAAATTAAACGAACTGTAAAGAGAGGCTGACACAATGAAAAAACTAATGCTCGGCAACGATGCTGTTGCCCGCGGTGCTTATGAAGCCGGTGTGCGAGTGGTTTCCTCCTATCCCGGTACCCCAAGTACCGAAATCACCGAAGCGATGGTGCAATATAAAGACGTATACGTAGAATGGGCGCCCAACGAAAAAGTGGCGGCCGAAACCGCTATTGGTGCTTCTATCGCCGGTGGACGTGCGATGAGTTGTATGAAGCATGTGGGCCTGAATGTGATGGCTGACCCGGTATTCACCGTCAGTTACATAGGTGCAAACGGCGGTCTTGTGTTTTGCGTTGCCGACGACCCCGGTATGCATTCTTCGCAAAACGAACAAGATTCTCGTCACTATGCCAAGGCTTCAAAAATTCCCATGTTAGAACCGTCGGATTCCGGCGAATGCAAAGAGTTTACCAAATTGGCTTTCCAGTTGAGCGAACAATTTGACGTCCCTGTTTTTGTGCGGTTATCCACGCGTGTATCCCACTCGCAAAGCATGGTGGGATTGTGCGACCCGCAAACGGTTGAACTCAAACCCTATGAGAAAAACATTAAAAAGAACGTCATGATGCCTGCCAACGCTGTCTTACGGCACGTAGAAGTGGAAAAACGCGAGACAGCGTTAGCACAATTTGCCGAAACCTCTGCCTTGAACACCGTGGAAGACAACGGCAGTAAAATCGGTGTGATTACTTCGGGTGTTTCGTATGTGTATGCAAAAGAAGCGTTGGGAGATTCGGTGAATTACTTAAAACTCGGTATGGTATATCCCCTGCCGCAAAAGTTGATTACCGATTTTGCAAACAGCGTGGACGAGGTATATATTATCGAAGAATTGGATCCGTTTATTGAAGAGTTTGTAAGAGGACTCGGCATTGCCAATATCAAAGGCAAGGAACAATTCACTTTACTCGGCGAGTACAGCCAAAACCGTATTAAAAAAGTAGTTTGTGGCAAAGAGCCTGATGTGTTTACGGTAGATTCTCCTGTTCCCATACGTCCACCTGTCATGTGTGCCGGTTGTCCGCATCGCGGAACGTTTTATGTGCTTTCTAAACTGGGTGTTACTGTTTCCGGTGATATCGGTTGTTATACGCTCGGTGCGGTGGCTCCCCTTTCCAGCGTAGATACCACGATTTGTATGGGAGCTTCGGTTAGTGCCGCACACGGCATGGTAAAAGCCAGAGGAAAAGATTTCTCTAAAAAGTTAGTTTCGGTCATTGGGGATTCTACCTTTATTCATTCCGGTATCACCGGTTTGATTGACATTGTCTATAACAAAGGAAACAACACCGTTATTATTTTGGATAACTCGATTACCGGTATGACCGGTCA
>JAGBSU010000082.1 GCA_017631705.1 Clostridia bacterium
AGAACGCATACTCGTTCGTGGTAGTGCCCGCTTTGCCGGCTTCCATCAAATGCACCATGCCGATACCGGTAGGACCTTGAATGGTGCCGATATTAACCGCAATTTTTTCCGTTTGCGGTGCCGCGCAACCTGCCATGGTCACCAACAACAATGCCGATAAAAGAATACTTATAAATCGTTTCATGTAAGTTTCCCCTGTTCTGTAAGATAATATATTTTCCCAACTTGACGAAGAAAACCGGCGGTGATAAGCGTTTCTCTGGCACGGTATAGGCTGGAACGGCCGATACCAAGTAGACCGGCAAGTTCCACCATACTGTGCGGTAACGTCACGGCACCGTCTTCGCCTCGGTGGGTTAAGAGATACTGATACAGCCGTCCCTCGGCACTGCCGGCGGTGAGCACTGACAGTTTATGGTTGAGGAAACGGATTCTGCCCGATAAAAAACAGATGTAGTTCTCCGCCACCTTGGGGTAACGGTGCAGCCACGCGGTCATCTGTTCTTGCGAGATAAAGACAATGTGGGAATTGGCGGTGGCGGTGATTTGCGTCACATAAGTTTCTTGTGCACCGAACAACGCCGCCGCACCAAACATTTCCCCCGCCGACAGCCGATTCATTACCGCACCGTTTTCTGCCGTGACGGTGACCGCACCGGTGAGAATCAACCCGATGGCTTTGCGAAAGGAAGAAGCGGTGTACACCGCTTCCCCTTTTTGATAAGCAATCGGTGCCTCACAGTCGGCGGCAAGCAACGACAGGTCTTGCCCGAACACACCGACAAACAACGAAAATCGTTGCAGTTGTTCAACCGTAACCGCCATCACTCACCCTCCTTTTTGATTTTTGTCCCATTTGGGACACTTTACAAGTTTAGTATAGGTGTTTGTTAAAGTTTTGTCAAGAGAATTGTAAAAATTTTCGGTTATGATTTACTTTTTCAAAAAAATATGGTATGGTAGGTATATATATTGTCAAAGGAGATAACCATATGAAAAAAGGAATCGCCGTTATCACGGCAACGATAGTATTACTCTCTTCGTTAGTATTCGGTGTTTGTGCCGAAGGCTTTACGTTCCGTGAGGTTTCACGGCAATGGGCCGGTAACACATTGTCCGTTGCATGGAATGCAAGCGAAGCTGGTGCCGATGTTCAAATTGAAGATGTTCTTATCGGCGGTAAAAGTTATGCCGATAAGTTAACATTAGATGCTTCTTCGAATTTGATGGTGGATTTATCCGCCTTGCCTGCCGGTATATATCCGTCGGTGACGTATGCATATATCACCGCCAACGGACAAGGCGTGGTTACTTCGAGTGTACCGCTGATAAAAGCGGGTATCGTAACGGTGTCCTTGTCTGCCGCTGTTAACGCAGACGGTGCGCTGACTGTGACTGCCACCGATGCAAATGGCGCGCCGGTAGCGGGATACAATTTAAAATTGACCATCGGGAATATGTCGAACATCAGCGGCAAAACCGATACTTCCGGTAAATATCAATCTCCCTACACCGCCAAAGAAGGCAGCAGCGCTATATATGAAGGTTTGCTCACCGAAAACCAGGGTGTGCAATATGCCGCCGTTGCTGCGGCAACGATTGTGCGTCCGGTAACGGCTACCACCACGGTAGTAAGCACAACCGCCACAACGTGGAAGGAAGAAACCACCACCGTGGAAGAAACCACCACCACGGAGGAAGAAACCACTACCACGGTAGAAACCACCGCACCGTCCACCTCTTTTTTAGAAACATTGGTGACGGTTCAAGGTGCCGGTACTTCTTCCAAAGAAAATAAGAGAATCGCGTTAAATGTTTCCACCGACACCGGTATTTTGGGAATGTTTAAATTAAAGCGTGCCGATTTTGATAACAATGCTCGTTTGTTCTTATCGGAAGAAAATTACGCCGCTATGGTGGGCCGTACTTCCAACGTGTTGATGCTCAACGTGTTGTCGGTAGAAAAACAAACGGCTCATGACACGGTACAAGAAGCGATTAAATCTTCTTCGTTTGCAAGCCGTTCCGACGAAAAATGGATACCGATGACATTTAATCTTTCGTTGCTTATGTTGGACCGTTCCGGTAAAACCGTTCCCGTGACAGCGGCTCCGCAAGACGCTGAGTATACGGTGACATTGCCTCTCCCCGCTTCGCTCAAAGATTGTTCCGAATGGGCTATCACCACCTTTGACGGAGAAACATTGATGAAACCGCAACCGCTTGCCGTGGAAAACGGTTGCTTTACCTTACAAACCAATTCCATGGGCGAATATGTTGTCATCGGGTTCCCGTCTGACAGCGGTAACAAAGCCGGCAGTACTTCTTGGTGGCTGGTGCTGTTGCTGGTTATCGGTATTCTCTTACTTATCGGTGCCGGTGCGTTGCTGTACTTTTTTATATTCCGTGCTCCCGATGCCGGTAAAAAAAAACAAGAAATACCCGAGCAAGAGGTTCAGCCGCTAATTCGCGTAGAGCCCGAAAGTGAATCCGACATTTTCAGCGGTCGTACCGACATTGACATCACGAACAAAACCATCGAAAACGACGAACAGGAGTAATGTTCCTTATGAAAATCACCGAAGATATTCGCTATATTGGTGTCAACGACCACGACATTGATTTGTTTGAAGGTCAATACGTGGTGGAAAACGGCATGGCGTATAACTCGTATATCCTTTTAGACGAAAAAATTGCCGTCATCGACACGGTTGATGCCCGTTTCACCCACGAATGGATGGATAATTTCCAACACATTTTGGACGGCAAGCAACCGGATTACTTGATTGTGCAACACATGGAACCGGACCATTCGGCGAACATTGATAATTTCATGAAAGCCTATCCGCAAGCCGTGATTGTTGCCACCGCCAAAGCCTTTACCATGATGGGGCAGTTTTTCGGTACCGATTACGCCGACCGCCGTTTGGTTGTCGGTGAAGGCGATACCCTGTCGCTCGGCAAGCATACACTGACTTTCCTCACCGCGCCCATGGTGCATTGGCCGGAAGTTATGGTGACCTACGACAGCACCGATAAAGTCCTGTTCTCTGCCGACGGGTTCGGCAAATTCGGTGCGTTGGATGTACAAGAAGATTGGGCGTGTGAAGCACGGCGGTATTATATCGGTATTGTCGGCAAATACGGCGCACATGTGCAAGCGTTACTCAAAAAGGCCGCTACGCTGGATATTGCGATTATCTGTCCGTTGCACGGTCCTGTGCTGACGGAAAATTTAGAATATTACTTGAATTTATATAACATCTGGTCTTCGTACGAAGTGGAAACCGAGGGGATTGTGATTGCGTATACCTCGGTGTACGGCCACACCCGTGCCGCCGTGGAATTGTTGGCAGAAAAATTACGGGCCAAAGGCTGTCCCAAGGTTGTGCTCAACGATTTGGCCCGCTGTGACATGGCAGAAGCGGTGGAAGACGCATTTAGATACAGCAAATTGGTATTGGCAACCACCACCTACAATGCCGATATTTTCCCGTTTATGAAGGAATTTATTGACCATCTGACCGAACGGAATTTCCAAAACCGTACCGTCGCCTTTGTGGAAAACGGTGCTTGGGCACCGCTTGCCGCCAAAACCATGAAAAAGATGTTGGAAAACTCAAAACAATTAACCATTGCCGAGCCGACGGTTACCATCCGTGCGGCACTGGGTGCCGACAGCACGGCACAGTTGGAAGCACTTGCCGATGAACTTTGCCGCGATTATTCGGCACAGAACAGCGAAATCGCCGATAAAAATAATTTGACGGCGCTGTTCAAAATCGGGTACGGGTTGTATGTGGTTACCTGCCACGACGGCAAACGCGACAACGGCTTAATTGTCAACACGGTCACGCAGGTCACCAACACCCCCAACCGTATTGCGGTGACGATTAACAAACAAAATTATTCCCATCATGTGATTAAACAAACCGGTAAAATGAATGTCAACTGCTTATCGGTGGATACACCGTTTAGCATCTTTGAAACCTTTGGTTTTCAAAGCGGACGGAGCACGGATAAGTTTGCCGGTATGAAGCCGCTTCGTTCCGACAACGGGTTGGCGTTTTTGCCGCAGTATATCAATTCCCTCCTGTCGCTGAAAGTGGAGGAGTATGTGGATTTGGATACGCACGGTATGTTTATTTGTACCATTACCGAGGCACGCGTGATTTCCTCTGCCGAAACCATGACCTATACCTATTATCAGGAGCATGTGAAGCCCAAACCGCAAACCGACGGCAAAAAAGGATTTGTTTGCACGGTATGCGGCTATGTGTACGAAGGGGACACTTTACCGGAGGATTTTGTCTGTCCGTTATGTAAGCACGGCGCCGCCGATTTTGTTCCCCTTTCATAAAATTTTATTTGTAGGGCGGGGGTTTACTCCCGCCGTAAATGTCAATAAAATATGAAACGCGGCGGCACCAAGGCAACGAAAGCACCGCACGGAACCAGTTCCGTGCGGTGCTTTTTTGGATATTACGGTTTCGCTCGCCGTGTTTATTCTTTTTTGAGTTTGGCAAAGGTTGCCATGAGTTTTTTGAGCCCCGCTTTGTCAAATTGAATGGTAAGCAGGGTATCGCCGCCCATCGGTTGTACGGCGGTGATGGTGCCGGTGCCGAAGGTTTTGTGGCTGACCACATCCCCCACGTTCCACACATCGGCAGTCGTTTTTTTGGACGAAGCCGAAATACCGCCGCCAATTCCCACTTTAGCGGTGGTGGCAGGGGCTTTGCGTGTGGGGGTGTCGAATGACGAATAGGTACTGCCACCCCAACTGCTCGACGAAGAGAAACCACCGCCAAATCCACCGTAACGGTAGCGCGGTGCGGCTTTGTGTTCCTCGGTAAGTTCGGTAGGAATATCCGCCAAAAAGCGCGACGGTGCGTTACGGGTGGTGGAACCGTACAGCATACGGCTCTCGGCATTCGTGATATACAGTTCCTGCTTGGCACGGGTGATTGCCACGTAACACAAACGACGGTCCTCCTCCAATTCGTCGGGACGAAACATGGTTTGCATGCCGGGGAAAATGCCGTCCTCAAAACCGGGCAAAAACACCACCGGAAATTCCAAACCTTTGGCGGCATGCATCGTCATCAGTACCATCGCATCGGCAGAGGTATCGTAGTTATCAATATCCGTCATGAGGGCGTTTTCTTCCAAGAAACCGGACAGTTGCGGTAAATCCTCGCAGTTTTCCTCATAACTAATCAGCGAAGACGCTAATTCGTTTAGGTTATCCACGCGCGTGGCTTCTGCCTCACCCATCGCTTGCCACATGGCAAGGTAGCCGGTTTTTTGTAACATTTCTTCGTACAATTTCGGCAAGGTTAGTTCGCCGACTTTCTCACGCAGTTCGTCCATCATGTGAATGAACGGCAAGATTTTGGAAGCCGAACGGCTCAAATCGCCGTATTCGTCGGCATGGGATAGCACCGTATACAGCGAAAGACCTTGTTGCTCCGCTAAGGCGGCGGCTTTATCCAAGGTGGTATCACCAATACCGCGTTTGGGTTCGTTGATAATGCGGCGCAGGCTGACGCTGTCGTCGGGGTTATTCAGCACACGCAAATACGCCACCGCATCACGCACTTCTTTGGTGTCGTTAAACCGATGGCCGCCGAAAATACGGTACGGTACACCGCTTTTTACCAGCGCGCTTTCAATCGCATTCGATTGTGTGTTGGCACGGTACAGTACCGCAAAATCGTTGTACCGAAACGCACCGGTGGCAACTTTATCCAGCACCGTTTGGGCAATAAATCTGCCTTCGGCATCGGCATTTTCCAAGGTATGTAACTGCAACAAATCACCTTTGCCGTTTTGTGTCCACAGCGTTTTGCCTTTGCGGTTTGTGTTTTGCGCAATCACCGCGTTGGCGGCATCTAAAATGTTCTGCGAAGAACGGTAGTTTTGTTCCAAGCGAATGACGGTACACCCCGAAAACTCATCTTCGAAACTGAGAATATTTTCAATCGTCGCACCGCGGAATTTATAAATACTTTGGTCATCGTCACCCACCACGCATAAGTTGCCGCTTTTTTGGGCAAGCAGGCTCACCAAACGGTATTGGGCGTGGTTGGTGTCTTGGTATTCGTCCACCATGATATACCGAAAACGGTTTTGGTATTTTTGCAACACCAATTCGTCGGTTTCAAAGAGTTCCACCGTACGGGACAATAAATCGTCAAAGTCCATCGCATCGGCTTCACGCAGGCGTTTTTGGTAGAGTTCGTAGCAAGCCGCCACTTTTTTGAGCCGAAAATCCGCGCCCACTTGCTCGGCAAATGCCGACGGCGATAACAAACTATCTTTGGCACGGCTGATTTGAGCCAGAATTGTCTTGTGACCGAGTACGCGTTCTTCGATGTTAAGCGATTTCATGCATTCTTTCATCAGCCGACGGCTATCGTCGGTGTCGTAGATGGTAAAGTGCGCCGAATAGCCGAGTGCTGCCCCATCGGTACGCAAAATGCGCGCACAAAACGAGTGGAACGTACCTGCCATCACTTCGCCACCTTGTTCGCCCAACATGGCGGTAAGTCTGGCTTTGAGTTCCCCTGCCGCTTTGTTGGTAAAGGTGATTGCCAAAATACGCCATGCAGGGCAAGGGTTCACCGCGCATAACCGATAAATTTCCTCGTTCAGCGGAAAATCACCCTCGGCACAACGACGAAGTTTGTCCGCTTGTTCGGCGGTAATTGCCGGTATTTGTTCACTGTGATACGCGGTGCCGTACCGCACCATGTTGGCGATACGGTTGACCAAAACGGTGGTTTTGCCACTGCCGGCACCGGCTAAAATCAGCACCGGACCTTCCGTTTGAAACACCGCTTGTTGTTGCGGTGCGTTCATACGGGAAAAATCACGCGCCATAATACGGCGACGACACTCTAAAAAGGATTGGTTGTCCATATTGTGAACTCCTTACAAAAAAAGCAGGGCGTGCCCTGCCTTTTAGTCTTTTACTAATTAACCGAACAACGTCAGCAACACACCGGCGGCAACTGCCGAGCCGATAACGCCTGCGACATTGGGACCCATGGCGTGCATGAGCAAGAAGTTAGCCGGGTTTTCGCGTTGGCCTTCTTTTTGTGCCACACGAGCCGCCATCGGTACCGCCGACACACCTGCCGAGCCGATAAGCGGATTGATTTTACCGCCCGAGAACCAATACATCAGTTTACCGAACAGCACACCGCCTGCCGTCCCCATCGCAAAAGCGACCAGACCGAGGCAGATAATCAAAATGGTTTTGGCTTGTAAGAAGGTGTGGGCATTCGCCGTCGCACCCACCGTCACACCCAGCATGATAGTGACGATGTTCATGAGTTCGTTTTGCGAGGTTTTGGTTAACCGTTCCACCACGCCGCTTTCACGGAAGAGGTTACCGAGCATTAACATACCGACCAGCGGTGCGGCGCTGGGTAACAACAACACACAAACAGCGGTAACAAAAATCGGGAACAAAATCTTTTCGGTTTTGGAAACGGAGCGCAGTTCTTTCATCACCACAGAACGTTCTTTTTTGGTGGTGAGAGCGCGCATAATCGGGGGTTGAATAATCGGGACCAGCGCCATATACGAATACGCCGCCACCGCAATCGCACCCAGCAAGTGAGGTGCCAATTTGGAAGTTAAATAAATCGCTGTCGGGCCGTCGGCACCGCCGATGATGGCGATGGAGGCCGCTTCTTGTTGTGAGAACAAAATGCCCAATCCCTCAGCACCGGGGATAAGCCCCAAGGCTCTCGCACCAAAAAAGGTAACGAAAATACCAAGCTGTGCGGCCGCACCGAGCAAGAAACTTTTGGGATTGGAAATCAAGGGACCAAAATCCGTCATACAACCGATGCCGAGGAAAATCAGCGGCGGATAGATGCCGAATTTAACACCTTGATACAAATACCAGAAAAGACCGCCTTGCTCGAAATGTTGCCAGTAAAGTTCGCCGCCCAGTTCTAACACAGGATAGTTTTGTGCGTAAACACCTACGCTGAGCTGTTCAAGTTCCGCGGCAGTTAGCGGGACTAACGAGTTTTGTTGCGGGTCCATCACACCGGACAGCGGTAAGTTGACAAGTAACATACCGAACGCAATCGGCAACAGCAGTAACGGTTCGTAGCCTTTTTTGATGGCTAAATACATGAGCACACAGGCGATGCCTATCATGATTAAGTTCTTCCAGCCGCCGCCGGAAAAATTAAACAATGTGGCAAAGCCCGATTCGTTCCAAATTTGCGAAAATGCTTCTAAAACACCCATCGTTGTTTCTCCTTAAAAGGGTGTGGTATTTTGTGCAATGCCTGCCGCCGCCCAAACGGGACGCGTACTCTTGCCTACCGGAGTAATGCGACGAACTTTATAGCGTGTTTTTTCGTCCGACATGGCAGCGACAGCGGCGGCAATGACAGCGGCAACCTCGTCGGTTACTTCGTCGCTGTCGGCGGCGATTACACCGGCAATAGCGGCAATCAGTTCTTCAGGAACCGATTCTGCGGCGGCGTTTTCTTCTTTACGCACACCACCGAATACACCAAACAAACGGAAAATAAGCGTTAATGCTACCAGCACGGCAAATACCACCAGCGCACCGATGAGAACGGTTTTACCGGCATCGGCAAGTAATAGCGAATTAGCGGATAACAACAAGGATTTCATAGTAACAGTACCTCATTCCTTATTAAACCATAAGTATCAACTATAGTATACTACACGCATGGTGTAAAATCAACGATTTGAAAAATTTTTTTAGAAAAGTTTTGCCTTTCAATTTGCACTTTTAACGATTTTATGCTATACTGACGTTAGGGTTACCCTATATTGACAAAAGGGAAGCGAAAAACCATGAAATATGTTGTGTTACTCTGTGACGGCATGGCGGATGTCGCGTGTGCCGATTTGCAAAATAAAACACCGATGGAAGCGGCGCACAAGCCGGCTATGGATTCTTTAGCGGCGGCGGCAGAAGTCGGTATGGCGTATACCGTGCCGGACGGGTTATCCCCCGGCAGTGATGTTGCCAATTTATCGGTGCTGGGGTATTGCCCCGAGGAATGTTATACCGGTCGTTCACCGTTAGAGGCGGCAAATATCGGTATCGATTTAGCAGACGACGATGTGGCGTTGCGTTGCAATTTAGTCACGTTATCCGAAAACGAGCCGTACGATAAAAAAAACATGGACGATTACTGTGCCGGCGATATTCATACCGCCGAAGCGGACGAGATTATCCGCACAGTACAGGGGGCCTTTGGCGGCGGTGAATTTGATTTTTATACCGGCACAGCGTATCGGCATTGTTTGGTATGGCACGGAGGCAAAACCGCTATCGGCAAACTCACGCCTCCGCACGATATCAGCGGTCAGGTTATCGGCGAGCATTTGGCGGCACATCCCGATGCGGCTCCACTGCTCGATATGATGAAACGCAGTACCTCACTGTTAGCCAACCATCCTGTGAACGAAAAACGCCGTCAAAACGGGCAAAACCCTGCCAATGCGATTTGGTTGTGGGGGCATGGCAAACGTCCTTCGCTGCAAAAGTTTGAAGAACGCTTCGGTGTCAAAGGTGCCATGGTGTCGGCAGTGGATTTGCTCAAAGGCATTGCGAGACTGACCGACATGACGGTGTGTGAAGTGGCAGGTGCTACCGGATATTTGGACACCAACTTTGAGGGTAAACGCCAAGCGGCAGTACACGCTTTGGCAAACGGTCACGACATGGTGTATATTCATGTGGAAGCACCCGACGAATGCGGTCACCGCGGCGAAATTCAAAACAAGGTCCGCGCGATTGAAGAGATTGATAAAAAAATTCTTGCACCGCTGTTGGAAGAACTCAAAGCCTTCGGCGATTATGCCATTCTTATCATGCCCGACCACCCCACCCCACTGCATACGCGCACGCATTCGGCGGCGGCGGTCCCGTATCTGCTGTACCGCAGTAACGGGGCGGTAAACAGCGGTCTTGACCGGTTTACCGAGCAAACGGCACAAAGCACAAACATCACGGTGGCAAAAGCTTCGGATTTAATGGGCAAACTATTAATGCCATAAGTAATAACCGTTTACGGCGACACCCTCCCAACGGAGAGTGTCGCCGTTTTCGATATTCCATCGGCATGCACGGCGGGAGTAAACCCCCGCCCTACAAATAAAAACAGGAGCAGTGTCCTTATGAACATTGCTCCTGTTGTTTGTATACTTTATTAATCGCCGTCGAAGATGCCGCCTTCGTCTTCTTCTTCCTCGAAAGGAGGAGTAGTGCCCATCATCTTATAATACCGTACTTTCGCTAAGTTGAGGCTATCACACAGAGTGGAAGAATATATCACTGTTTCGACATCCTTCCTCTTCAAATGAATATATCCGCGTGCTTCATATACACGCGTATCAAAGTCCTGTGAGGGGTTGTGTGTCATCATCGCTACCGCAAAATCAATGTATTCATCGGTAATGTCCACACAATGGAACGTATTGCTTGCGGCAGTGTAGGCTTCTGCGTACCAAACCTTTACCGACGAGGAAGCGTTCACCGTAGCTTTCGCTGCTTCTAACGTCAGGTCGTTAGTGACATTGGAACGGCGTTTGAGCAAAGTACCCATGCTCACCACATCGTAGTATTCCCCATCGTAAAGCAGTTGCAATTTGCCTTCGGAGTTTGTCTTAAACTCCCTGTCAAAATACAGCCGTGTCAAGAAACGCACACCGTCGATTTTATTGCTTTCTTTGTCAACGTGCATGCTGGTGGCAATCGTGTCAAAGGAGAAATCCTGTTTTTTGTTGGATACCGTATCGGCTTGGATGGCAAATCCACCGGACGGTACCGTCATCGCGAAGGTCGTGCCATCGGTATTGCTTCCCACACCCACACGGTTGAGAAGCTTTGTCTGCTCCCCATTTTCCTCAAGTATATACCGCAAGCTTCCCGATATCGGCAGATACCCATCGTCGGGAATCAACTGCACATACACCTGTGAGCCGTTTGCCGGTGCCGCCGTCAACAGCGTGCCATCGGGATATGTGAGCAACACCGTAGCGTTCGGTGTATTCAATGCCGTCACCATACCGCCTTGTTCCGACACCACCGACACCTTAATGGTGGCTGTTAGCGTTTCACCGCCGGCTGTCGGCGTTGCCGTTACCGTCACATGCGCCGAGCCGAAGGCTCTCTCCGTCAGCACCGTGGCGGATGTGTTTTCCAGCACATCGGTGTTGTCGGATTGCAAGGTGACCGTATAGTTTGTGTAAACATCCTGCCCTGCCGTCGGGAAACAACCGCCGAAAATCGCCTTTCGAGTATATGTGTTGTAGGTAAAAGTGCCGCCGATACCCGAAACGGTATACCCGTCCGTTTCCACCAACGATAAATCGTCGAAATACGCGTAACTGTCGCCGCCTGTGTTGCCAAGTGACAGCAGGTAGTTTTTATTGACGGTATGCTCGCCGTCGGCATTTACGAAATTGGTCGTAAAGGTGTAGGAAAACTCCACCCACTCGTCTACGCTGTGACCAGCTGTCGGCTGTTTAAATTTCCCGTTGGAAGTGCCATCGTATAGCGGTGCTTCATTAAAGTAAATCAGTCCATTCTCGTCCCCTGCTGTGGGGTTGACCGAGCCTTTGACTCTGCCGGAAAAGCGATAGGTTTTCCCTGCCTCGACATTTAAGTTATAGAAGTAGCCGCGTTGGCCTGTCGGCATTTGGAGCACACGGTTACCATCCTCTTCGGTGATAATTTCTCCCTTGCCATCGCCGACAATCGCAGA
>JAGBSU010000083.1 GCA_017631705.1 Clostridia bacterium
GAATTCGAACGTTTGTTGGAAGCCGATATTGCCAAAACCGTACAAGGCGAAACGTTGGCACGCTTGATTGTTGCTGCGCTCAGCGGCGAAGAACCGGCAAACTATACCGCCGAAGTAGCGGAAGTCACCGAAGGCCTCAAAGGCGAACTCGCCGAAAAGATTCGTGCCGGTCTTGAAATCAAAGCCAATCCGTTGGTGCGTGTCGGTTTCAAATTAGCGGCAAAAGACGGCTCGGGTTACTTCGATTGTTCCGACGAAGAACTCGAAAAAATGGTCGCTCCGTTTTTTCCTGAACTCATCATATAAGTGAGGGAATATCCATGGCATATTATTATTTAATTTCAAGTTTGCCAATGCTCAAAGCAGACGGCAGTATGCCGCTTTCGTACGACCAATTTCTCATACTGTGCCGTGATGTGTTAGGCGATGCCAAATACGCATTACTCAAAGACTTGTCGCTGTCGTCAGTTGATGGTCCTCTGGTTAAGGAATGGGCCAAATACTACGGCTTACTTCACGAGGAATTAACCTATCAACGTAACGTGCGCTTGGGTCGTAAAACGGCAGCACCGTCGTATCGTGAAGAGAGCATTGTAAAACTGGTTTCGGCAGCCATGAACCATAAAAACCCACTCGCCGCCGAAGAAATGTTACTGGCATGGCAATTCGAAAAATTGGACGAGCTTGTCGGCATCCATTATTTTGACGATTATGCGCTGATAGGCTATGCGCTAAAACTCAAATTATTAGAACGAAAACAATCATTTATAAAAGAAGACGGCAAAGCGGAATTCGGTCGCATTGTCGGCAATTTAGAACATCAAATCATGAGCATGGAACAGGAGTGAAACGATGAGTTATGTAACCGGAAAAACAACCGGCGTTAACGGCAACTTGGTTTCCGTTTTAATCGACGGTTCGATTAAAAAGAACGAAGTTGGCTTTATACTGGTAGGAGATAAACGGCTCAAAGGCGAAGTGATTCGTATAAACGACGGCATCGCCGATATGCAAATTTACGAAATGACCGAGGGTATCAAAGTCGGTGATACGGTGGAATTCACCGGCGAACTAATGAGTGTGGAATTAGGTCCCGGTTTGCTCACACAAGTGTATGATGGATTGCAAAATCCGTTGCCCAACTTGGCAGAAAAATGCGGATACTTCCTCGAACGCGGTGAATATCTTAATCCTATTCCCGATAAAGACTGGGAATTCACACCGAAAGTTGCGGTAGGGGATATTGTTCGTCCTGCCGATGCTATCGGCACCGTTCCCGAAGGTATCTTTAACCACGAAATCATGGTACCGTTTGATTTAAGCTATGAGGATTGGACGGTAGAATCCATTGTTCCCAAGGGGATTTACAACGTTCGAGACGAAATCGCGGTTATCAAAGACCGCAAAGGTAACACGAAATCACTCACCATGGTATTCTCGTGGCCGATTAAAAAACCGATTACTTGCTATTCCGAACGGTTACAACCCGACGAAACGTTGATTACCCAAATCCGTTGTATCGATACGTTCCTTCCTGTTGCCAAAGGCGGTACATTCTGCGTGCCCGGTCCGTTCGGTGCCGGCAAAACCGTGTTACAACACATGGAAGCCAAAAACGCAGACGTGGATATTGTTATCATCACCGCTTGCGGTGAACGTGCCGGTGAATTGGTGGAAGTGCTCAAAGAATTCACCGAACTCACTGACCCGCGAACCGGCAAATCGCTGATGGAACGTACCATCATTATCTGCAACACCTCGTCGATGCCGGTTGCCTCGCGTGAGGCTTCGGTGTATACCGGTATCACGTTGGCGGAATATTTCCGTCAAATGGGTCTTTCGGTGTTAATGCTTGCTGACTCGACTTCGCGTTGGGCACAAGCCATGCGTGAAATGAGTGGCCGTTTGGAAGAAATCCCCGGTGACGAAGCTTTCCCGGCGTATTTGGAATCGGTGATTGCCTCGTTCTACGAACGTGCCGGTAAAGTAAAATTACACGATGGCAGAATCGCTTCGGTCACCATCGGTGGCACGGTATCTCCCGCCGGCGGTAACTTTGAAGAACCGGTGACCCAAGCTACGCTGAAAGTGGTTGGCGCATTCCACGGCCTTTCGCGTGAACGCTCCGACGCGAGAAAATACCCTGCTATTCACCCGATTGATTCGTGGTCGAAATATAACAGCATTGTCGATAATGATAAAGTTAACGAAGCACGCGGTATCTTAAAACGCAGTATCGAAATCAACCAAATGATGATGGTTATCGGTGAAGAAGGCACCTCGTCCGATGACTATGCGCTGTACCAAAAAGGCGAATTGCTGGACGCTTCGTATTTGCAACAAAACTCGTTTGACCCGGTCGATGCTGCCTGCGAGCCGGCACGTCAAAAACGAGAATTTGCCGTGATATACGATATTATTACGCGCCGTTATGCTATCGAAGATAAAAATGAAATTCGCATGTTCTTTAACGAACTTCGCCAAAAACTACTCGACTGGCATACCATTGAATTTAATACTAAGGCGTTCGAAGAACACGAAAACGCTATCCGCACGTTTTATATGCAAAAAGTTTGTGAATAAGGAGGGAATTTAAGTCATGCAAAAGATATATACAAAAATCGAATCGATTATTGGCAACGTTGTGACGGTACGTGCAACCGACGTTCGCAACGGTGACTTAGCCCTCGTCGGCAATAGCTATGCCAATGTTATCAAACTGGATAACGACATGGTCTATTTGCAAGTGTTTGCCGGAACGCAAGGTGTTAGCACCACCGATTCGGTCAAATTCCTCGGCAGATCGATGATGGTTTCTTATTCCGAACATCTGCTTGGCCGTGTGTTCAATGGTACCGGTGTCCCGCGGGATAACGGCCCGTCTTTGACCGAAAACATGATTCCTATCGGTGGTCCTTCGGTCAACCCCGCTAAACGTATTGTTCCAAAAACGATGATTCGTACCGGTATCCCGATGATTGACGTGTTCAACACGTTGGTAGAAAGCCAAAAATTGCCGATATTCTCGGCTTCGGGTGAACCGTATAACGAACTGTTGGCGCGTATCGCCATGCAAACCGAAGTCGATGTCATTGTACTTGGCGGCATGGGTCTTAAATACGATGACTATTTGTTCTTCAAAAATACGCTTGAAAAAAGCGGTGCCATGGGCAGAACGGTCATGTTTGTTCATACCGCGTCCGACCCGACGGTGGAATGTACCTTGGTTCCCGATATGTCGCTCGCTGTGGCGGAAAAATTTGCACTCGACGGTAAAAAAGTATTGGTACTGCTTACCGATATGACCAACTATGCCGATGCTCAAAAAGAAACCGCCATCACCATGGAACAAGTTCCGTCTAACCGTGGTTATCCCGGTGATCTTTACAGCTGCTTGGCGGCTCGTTACGAAAAGGCTGTTGCCTTTGAAGGCGCGGGTTCGGTAACCATTCTTGGTGTTACCACTATGCCCGGTGACGACGTCACGCACCCGGTTCCCGATAACACCGGTTACATCACCGAAGGTCAATATTACCTCAAAAACGGCAGAATCGAACCGTTCGGCTCGCTGTCGCGCTTAAAGCAAAACGTTAACGGAAAAACCCGAAACGACCATCGTGCACTCATGGATTGCATGATTAAACTTTATAGTGCCTACAAGGAAAGCTTGGAGAAAAAATCCATGGGCTTCCTCATGAGCGAATGGGACGAAAAACTGTTAAAATACGGTAAATTGTTCGAAACCAAATTGATGGACTTGCGTGTCAATATCCCCTTGGAAGAAGCACTTGATTTAGGCTGGGAAATTTTAGCTGATTGCTTCTTACCCAACGAAACAGGTCTTAAAACTGCCCTCTTACAAGAAAGATGGCCCAAAGACCTGACCCTAACGTGATGGGTGGGTAGCGTATGGCATCAATTAAACTAACCAAAAACGAACTCAAAAAACAAAAAGACGATTTAAAACAGTTCGAACGGTATCTTCCCACATTGCAACTCAAAAAACAACAACTGCAACTGGTGATTATGCAGGTCGATGAGGAACTCGAACAAAAGAATCAAGAATACGCGGCGATGGTAAACGGTCTCGACGATTGGGTAGCGGTGTTTTCCGAAAACTCGCTATTCGCCGAATCACAAAAAATTGAAACACTTGTCAAACCCGATAAAGTGATTTGTACCGATAACAACATCGCCGGTGTCATTGTTCCTGTGTTCCGTGAACTTACCTTTAAAGACATTTCATACGACGTGGCGGATTATCCGCTGTGGGTAGACGAAGCACTTGTTCGTATGCGTGAAATAGCAAAGCTTAGAGTACTGCGCCAAACCCTCAAAAAACAAAGCGATTTGTTAAATCGCGAACTGCGGCTCACTTCGCAACGCGTCAATTTGTTCGAAAAGGTAAAAATCCCCGAAACGAAGGAAAACATCCGTGTTATTGAAATTTACCTCGGCGACCAACAAACCAGTGCGGTTGTCCGTGGCAAAATCGCCAAAAAGAAAAGGCAGGTGGCAGCCGTATGATAGAAAGCATGAAAGCCGTCTGCGTTGTCACACGCGCTGCTCAAAAAGATGCCTTGCTTACGGCATTGCGTGATTTAGGTGTGCTGCACATTGCCGAAAAGAAAACGGCAAACAGCGTGCTGCTGGAACGGTTTTCAACCATTTCTCGCTTATTGCAAGATTTAAAAGAATATGCTTCGGAAGAAACCGAACCGCCGGCACTGCTTTCAGATGAACAGTTTGAAGAACTGTATCAGCAGTCGGTCACCGCGCTTGAACAAAAAGCGAAACTAACCGCTTTGCGTACTGAACTGTTACTCGAAAGCGAAAAACTGCGACCGTGGGGTGACTTCGATTCCGAAGTCATCAAGGCATTGCCGAAAAATTTAGACTTGCATTTTTATCGGTTGGATAAAAAGACCTATAAACAATTAGCACAAGACGAAACAGTACGCTTTATCCGCCTTTCTTCGGTGGAACAAATGGAAACCGTTGCCGTGATAGGCAAATTGGATAGTTCTGTTAACGCGTTGGAATTTGTTGTTCCCGAAAAAGGTCCCGCACAACTGCAAAAGGAAATCGCTGTTTGTGAAAGGGAAATTTCTGCTTGTGAAACCACGCTCAAAGAAGCGGC
>JAGBSU010000084.1 GCA_017631705.1 Clostridia bacterium
AATATTTTTCCGGTGTTGATTTTACACCGGATGAGTTGATTCTCGGTTTGGCTACCGGTGTTCGTCGCGGCGAAATTTGCCCGGTATACTGTGGCTCGGCACAAGAACTGCAAGGCATTGACCAATTGCTTAACGGCTTAATGTGGTTGGCACCGTGGGCAGAAACGGTTGCCGGTGAATCCGGTCTTTCGCCCGAAGGTGAAACGGTGCAATTGAAAGTTAACGAACAAGCGCAACCGGTTGCCATTGTTTTCAAAACAGTAGTCGACCCATTTGTGGGCAAATTGTTGTATTTCAAAGTTATCAGCGGTAAAATCACACCGGATTCCACGCTGCTCAATATGCGCACCGGTACAACGGAAAAATTAGGCAAACTCTTCATGGTACGCGGCAAACGGCAGGAAGAAGTTCCTTTTGTTACAGCAGGTGATATCGGTGCGGTTGCCAAATTGGTTGCCACCAATACCGGTGATACGCTGTGCGCTCCGGTTCGTCCGGTGATTCTACCGTCCGTACCGTTTGAAACACCGTCCTTATCCATGGCGGTTTACGCTAAAAACAAAGGTGACGAAGAAAAAATTGTCGCCGGCTTGAATAAACTCAAAGAAGAAGACCCCACCATCACGTTGGTGATGAACACCGAAACGCGAGAGCAAGTTCTTTCCGGTTTGGGCGAACAACATTTAGACGTAACGGTTTCGAAACTCAAAGCCAAATTCGGTGTCGACGTTGAACTTCGCGACCCGAAAGTCCCATATCGTGAAACGATTCGCAGTAAGGTCAAAGTACAAGGTCGTCATAAGAAACAATCCGGCGGTCACGGTCAATTTGGTGACGTCTGGATTGAATTTGAACCGTGGGATAGCGAAGAACTGGTGTTCGAAGAAACCGTCTTCGGCGGTTCCGTTCCCAAAAACTATTTCCCAGCTGTCGAAAAAGGCTTGCGCGATAGCGCCAAACGTGGTGTGCTTGCCGGCTACCCGTTGGTAGGCGTTAAAGCCACTTTGGTGGATGGGTCTTATCATCCGGTTGACTCGTCGGAAATGGCATTTAAGACGGCGGCATCCATAGCTTACAAGGAAGGTATTTCCAAAGCTTCTCCGGTGTTGTTGGAGCCTATCGGCACGTTGTTTGCCTATGTGCCGAACGATAACACTGGTGATATTATGGGGGATATCAATAAACGCCGCGGTCGTATTATCGGTATGAATCCGTCGGATGAACCGGATATGACTTGCGTTTCGGCGGAAGTTCCGATGGCGGAGATGGCAGATTATTCGAGCATGCTTCGTTCTTCTACGCAAGGACGAGGACATTTCACCATTGATTTTGCTCGTTACGAAGAAGCACCCATGAATATTGCCAAAAAAATCATCGAAGAAAGTAAAGTAGAGGACGAATAAAAAAGATTACGGCAATAAAATTTATTGCCGTAATTTATTTTCTTTCAAAAACCCTTGCAAAATACGGAGAAATAGGGTAAAATAACCATAGTATATATATATGGAGGATTTAAAAATGGTATCTGCTGGTGATTTTCGTAATGGTGTTACCTTTGAAATGGATGGTAACGTGTACCAAATTGTAGAATTTCAACATGTTAAGCCCGGTAAAGGTGCGGCTTTTGTGCGTACTAAGATTCGCAATGTGATTGCCGGAACGGTGGTAGAACGCACTTTTAACCCCAACGACAAGTATCC